>JAYELV010000165.1:0-14015 GCA_034717755.1 Pseudomonadota bacterium
TATTAGCATCTCCACCACGTGATTTTGATTCGGGGAAATCCTCTTCAAACTGATCGACGCGCGTCCATATAAAAATCCCATCTTCAAACTCCAGCAGCATGACGTCGTCATCCTTGACATTGGAGAGGGTCTCCTCAGTCCCGCCATCCCGGGCTGAAGTGATTGATACCTCGTATTTCGCTTTGACCTTGATGGTGCTGTCAACACCTTCAAGCCTGATGCCCGGGTTGCTGTGAGTCTCTTCTACGCCTTGAATATGTAGTTTTTTCATAATGAGAAACCTGATGCAAGTAAATAATTTCCAATGATTCTTGATCTATTTTGTAACTCCTTAATTTGAAAAGTTACCATTATTTCGAGTTAATTGCTGATTGGCAGTCGCTTGATGATCTTTGCCCGATCATCCAGTATCTGCAGCTCCATGGAAAGAAACGGACCCCGCTTTTTATCCCCGTTGGTGTCGGCGAGATCCAACAGCATCTTCAGCATTGCAATGGTCATTGGCCGCATTTCGCTACGGATCCCGGGCAGAGGTATTTTCCACGCATGCGTCTCCGTGCGGTCAAACCAGTAGCTTATCACTTCAGCAGTGCGTCGCTGGCAGAACTGGTAGCGTTCGATTTTCCAGCTGTATGGCGCGGAGTGATAGACGGCCCACATGTTCAGAAGCGCCTCGTCGGCAAAGGCTACGACGGCCTTGTTGCGGAAATAGAGCCATTGTTCATCACGGTTCTCAGCGGAGCCTGGAAATTCATCGTAATCAAGCGATGGAGGAACAAACTTTTGAGGTCTGTAGTCTCGAATGGCATCTCCAATGCTCCCTTTATAGCGCAAACGTTTGAAGAGATGCTCCAGCCTGTTTTTGGTTTTAAAGACTTTCGGGACATCCTTCAAGGCGCTGTCGATGGCGTCACAGGCTATGCTGATGGTATCTCCCCTTCGCAGCGGACGAATTCGGGCGCGCGTAGAAGAGGGTGAGTGTGTATAGATATCAAAGCCATCATCCCCCGCCCATGGTGGCTCCGGTTTCAATACAGCCTGTGGCGCAGACGGTCTGCAAATCTGTTGCATCACCCCTGGTATGCGGGTATCACTCCACACAGGAGCGCCGTAACTCAGCAACTGTTTGAGTTCCGCTTCCGACAGGCTTAATCCAAACAGGAAGCGTGAGTGTTTGCCACCCTCGATCTCCCCGGCCTGCTGGAATACGCCGTCAAGCATAGCCAGATCGTGGGGATCAACCATCTCCAGCCGGACGACATCACGGATGAACATCCTGATGGCATCTTCATCTACGCCATCCCCTGATTGACTTGCTGAGAAGGAGAGTGTGGCGCTGCCCGTTTGCATGGCATTGGAGAGTTGGTGAAGATTGACGATGTTGAATTGGCGTCTGTCAAACAGGCTCTTGCTCACCTCTTCATAGCTCATCTTGCCAATAATGGTGAGATTGCCATCCCTGTTTTCAACAAACCTGGTGTCGACATCAAGGATAGAGCTGCTGCCTATCTCGAAGCCGAACAGGATGATATCCGTGGTTCTCTTGTGCGTAAATTTCTCATATCGGGCCAGTGATGCATCGACTTCCATCACGGCGGCAAGGCGGTCTTTATGGCATGCAACCCTGAAGACCTCCTCAACGTCTGATAACAGCAATTTGTGTAAATATTCGTCGGCACGGGGGGTGTCCGGATTGAATGAGAGACGGATCTCGGCTTCAGCCGAACTGAGCTGTTTTACTTCTGAACTCGCTCTGAGGCTGATGCGTCTCGATTCCACGGAGCTGAGATGCTCGCAAAAACCGGCGATAAATTTCTGGTACCTGCCAACATGCGTGCGAATCTGTTTGCTGATAGTGTTGACGCTACTTTCGTTGATTTCAGTAATGGCTTTCAGGGGCTTGCCGGCATCGTCGAGCAGATGCAGTGCTTCGAGCAGTCTCTCTCTTTCGGTCCGGTTCGACAGCTTATGCTGCAGCCGCTGTCTGAATTCTTTGTCTATTTTTGAAAGCGCCTTCTGCAGGGGAGATTGCAGCGCCTCAACGAGTTTATTGTTGACCCGCGTTGTCAGTCCCAGTTCCGCCAGACGTGCTGATACCTCTTCGAGCACCTGTTTTGTTGCAGCATGTGTCTTGTCACTCCAGAATGATGGGCTGTTCTCGATGAAGTCACACAGGCGGCTGCATATACGCTGCTGCGGTGTCATTCCCGGGTCAATGCCAAGTACGGCAAGCAATTCACCACTGTGTGCGAAGCGCTCAATGGCGCCGTCAATGTGAATCGCCAGCAGCTGGCGTCTACTGCTTTCCAGCGGCAGTACATCAAGGAGTTTCACCAGCATCTTCCCGGCTCGTCCAAGATGATCCTGAATGCGGGGATAGATCTTGTCGGCAATTCCCCTGAGATCAATTTCTGCGCCGAAGGTTTCGCCTGTGATGGTTTCATTGCTCTTGAGTTTGCGAATGCTAACCAGGAGCCGGCGACTGTCATCCGGATCCAGACTCATGGCATAGTGATATTCCCCGTGTTCAATCCTGGTGTAGTTAATGCCGATACCGGCATCCAGGCTGGTGTAACTGCCTGCCCTGAACTCGCGCGCCAGTTTTATCTCTGCCGAAAGGCGCCACTCCTGACTGGAGATGACTTCGACAGCAGTGCATCTGTTGACTGGGTTGGAGAGCATGCTGATCAGAGAGCTGATGCTCAAATCAGGATGGCAGCTGATGAGCCCAAGGCCGCACATTGCTTTTTCGCCAAGAGTCTCTTCATGACTGCCGCTCAGGTAGTAGTTGATGGTATGCGAAAAATGATTGCCTGCGCCCAGTTTCAGCATCACTGCGGCATGGCTCATTGCCAGTGAAATGCCGCCAGCAAGATCTCCAAGCACGCCAATGCACAGGGTGTCAGGGTTTCTTGCGTCGTTGCCGGGCAGGGAGGAGTAGCCCTGCACGTTGATTGCAAGATCTGCGCTGGTACTGATCAATAGGTCGATACTGGAACTTGACAGAGTGTCGATCTCGACAGCGAGGGAGGGGAGTTTGAGCACGACATGATTTTTGTTTGTTGGTTTCAGATCAACGAGTTTTGTGTTCAGGAGATCGAGGTTCTGCAGCTTGAGATTATCCGCAAATAGCTTGCAGAACAGCTTCAACAGAGTTGACTGGTTCACATCAGCGTCAGCATAAATGTCACGGACAATGCGAGACGCATCTCCTTTCCCAAGATGGGTCGCCAGCAGCTGTGTTGCCTTGCCGGCGGAAACAACTCCATCAATCAGGATTTTTTCAAGCAGTTGATTGAATGCATCGAGTAATCCGGATTTTCCAAGCGAATCCAATACAGATACAAATGCCATCGCCATCCTCCTTCAGATGGTTGTTCAATGGTGACGAATATTTGTAACTATTCAGCACCTACAGGATCGTCACTGCTACCGGGTATATCTTCCGGAAAATGCCGTAAATACATCCATGTAGGCTCGCTTCGGCATCCCTGCCTCCGACGTTTCCTCCATACACACCCAATAGCAGTGACTCATTGGCTGATTTCAGAGGATACTGAATAGTTATGAATATTTTACGTGGCCTCTATTCAGCAGTAGCGCCAATAAAGATCTGGATGACCTTTCCCTCTTCAAACGAAAACAGCACCCCGGCATAGGGTGAGCCTGCCAGCAGGGTAAATGGAGGCTCCGAGTTATCCGCATCCAGCTGGTCGCCGTAGGCTGTGTTGACAGCTGCGAAAGAGTCTCCGACTTTGATGCCTCTCGCGGTCTCAACCAGGGAATACAGCCCTGCGCGCATCGAAGCAACCCTCAGTTTGTCGTCTGCAGATGCTGCTGCCAGATCCAGAAAAATACCCTGTCGGGGATATCGCCACTCCTGATGGTAGAGTGCGTCAGTCTCCGACAGGTGTTGCCGGCTCTTCTCTTGTGGATCTCCGAGCAACTCGACGACCTTGCTCTCCGGCATATCGATACGCAGATCTCCCAGGCTTTCCGGGTGCATTAATCGGGGAGAAGTCTGTTGGTCTCCAGTAGGCAGATACAGCAGCATCGTTACGAGCATCAGTAGCACGAACACAATAACGATCCAGATGCGAATATTTTTCATGACGGTTCCACTGCTCAGGATCTGAAGATAGCGAGATCCTGGTGCTTGAAGTAGTGTTGCGCGCGAGCGATGACATCCGAGCCGTAATCGTCACCGGTTGTGCCTTTGTCCATCTTGCCAATGGTCTTTACATTTTTAACCCCGGAGTTGTATGCAACTGCGGCGGCTTTTAACACGTGCTTGTCTTTCCATTTCGGGTGCTTTTGCCGCACTTTTTCGAGGTTGTCAGTGAAGATGCCGGCTGCCTGCTCGATATGCTCGATGCTGGCGGGGTCGTTTTGCCCGAGTATTTCGTGATAACGTTTGTCGATCTGCATGATGCCGAAGGCATTCCCATTGTCTCCCCATCGACTGAAAAGTATGTTGCCACAACGAGATTCACGGCTGGCAAGTGCAGCCAGGATTGCAGCGGGAACGCCGAACTTGCCAGCTACGCTGACAAATCTGCCGGCGATTTTCCATACTGCACCCAGGTCTGTTTCGGCCATTTTTCTGGATGCCCTGACCCCTTTGCGCAGGTTGTCCTGGGCGGCGGTTATTGCAGATGCTCCCCTGGTGGGCGCCTCGAGCAGGGCCGTCTCCCAGCGATCTGCAGAGATCTCAACGGCGGTCTGTTTTTTCGTTGTTTTTGCTTCGCCGATATCAACATAGTAGCCGGCGACAAAGCCACTCTCGCCATCATGTTCTATTTTAAGCCAGTCACTCCTGTCCCACTGGTAGAGTTCGCCGGCAACCTCCTCGAACACCTTGAAAGTGTCACCGCGAGTGACTGAAAACAGTTTACGGGCGCTACGTGAGGGTTCGGCCCTGGCGTTCAATACCGAGGTCACCTCATCGCTGACACGGCCTTCAGCAATGATGACCTCCTCTTCAGAAGGAATCGACTCCAACTCCGGCCCTGCATCGATATATTGGGGGTCGACATAGCCGCGAGCTCCATGATGCTCGATCTCATACCAGGCGTCTCCCAGCAGGGTACAGTTATCGCCGCTAAGCAGAGTGAAAGCCACCGGAGCATCTACCGACGGCTTGCTGAGAATCTTTAGCTTGCCGCTGATATTGTCGTTGACCCGGGCCGATCTTACTTTTTTGTCTGCTGGCTTGGGGGCGGGAGGCTTGTCGAGGATGGAATGCAGTAGTGCTGCATCAAGATATGGTGTAGGGTCAATCAGGTCGGCGCGGCGTTTGAATTTGTTCCCGGCTTGTGTCAGTTTGCCGCTGGCAGAGCCACTGTATATTTCGAGGTGCAGCATGGCGTTCCCCGATTTAAGCTTGCCGACGCTGGCAATGACCTGCCCTCTGGAGACGCGTGCGCCGGCACTGATGCCTGCGGGGACGATCTTCATGATCTCTCCGTAGCGGACGACCTTACCGTTTCTGTGCCTGATTTCAAGCGCATAGGTGCCTGAATAGAAATGGTAGGGTCCGCGAATGACCTTGCCGCTATCCATAGCAAGAACATCCGTACCCCTGGGAGTAATCAGGTCGCAGCCGGCGTGCTTGCGGGTGCCATTACTACGACGGGCGCCAAACTTCCTGCCGCCATCATGATAAGAGGAGACCGGCCGCTGACGTAGAGGAAAGATGAAATCTGCCATATTTCTTCTCCTTGAAATCTTTATTTGAAAATGGATTCCGGTATTTTCCCAGTGCCTGATTGATGAAAACTCTGAGGGTTTTTTCACATGAGCGCATCGATGATCTGTTTCCACCATCTGAATCTGGCCCACTCTCAAACAGTATAGACCAGATTATCCTGCTTGATTTTTCCATGACGCAGCCAGGCAAGGGAGATGCGCCAGACAGGTACAAATCACTTAATTTATTTATGGACGCATCCTTGAAATTTATAATTTTGTGTCTATGCTATTTAGCTAGGAGGCTGTCCGATGTAATCGGATGTCATCTCATTAAAATTATTATCAGGATGACTTTTTGTAATGATAGATCCTTCCACAACTCGAATTTTACCCTTCATTATGCAAGCCATTATTCTCCTGGCTTGCCCGGGCATGCTTTTTGCTCAGCCCGCAGAGACTCCAAAAGCAACCGTTGATGCGTCATTGCTGGCGGAGATCGCGTTCTGGGAATCTGTAAAAGAGAGCCGGAATTCTGAGGAGTTTCGCGCCTATGTCGCCGAGTATCCGCAGGGACGTTTTGTCTCTTTGGCGCGCGTACGCATAAAGGCGCTGACAGCAGAGGCAGGAAGCGGTGAGTCTACGGGGATTGTCGATTTCCCGGCCGCGCCCGCAGTTTTGAAGGCGGGAGATGCTTTACAGGAGTGTGACGTCTGTCCGCAGATGGTGGTCATTCCTGCGGGCAGTTTCGAGATGGGCTCAGATGAGCGTGCTGCCGAAGAGAGGCCGCAGCATGCGGTCGCTATTTCCAAAGCCTTTGCGATTGGCGCGTACGAGGTGACAGTCGGTGAATGGGACGCCTGTTTTAAGGAGGGAGGATGCAGACAGGCCCCTGAGTCAGGCAGGAACGCGAAAATGCCGATCGGAAATGTCAGCTGGGATGATGCCTGGAATTACGTAAAGTGGCTGAGTAAGAAAACTGGTCAGAAATACCGTCTTCCAACTGAAGCAGAATGGGAGTATGCCGCTCGCGCCGGTGCTAAGACAAGCTACTGGTGGGGAGATGAAAAAGGTGACAACAGAGCGAATTGCGCTGATTGTGGCACTCCCTGGGATAGTAAGGATGCATCTCCTGCGGGCTCTTTCGAACCCAACCCGTTCGGACTTTATGATATCCATGGCAACCTGTGGGAGTGGGTGCAGGATTGCTGGAACTCCTCTTATCAGAACGCACCGGGCGATGGCGGGGCATGGATGCGCGGTGATTGCCTCTCCCGCGTACTCCGCGGCGGGGGTTGGGCTCTCGACCATGAATACATGCGCTCATCCCGGCGCAATCGATACGACCGTGACGTGCGCTACTACCTGAACGGCTTCCGCGTGGTGAGGGAACTGCCGGCGCCAGCGGTTCCAGCGCCAGTGGACGGGGTGCTTTCTTTTGAGGCTGCTGTTGAGAAGGCGGCGAACAAGGTATTTTCGAATGCGCCGAAGCCTGCAGCAGGTTCCGCTCGACAATCCTTTGTCATTGATCCTCTGATCGATGGACTGTCCGGAGCCGAATCCGCTGCGACGCACGCCATGGAATCCCGGATCGTCGAATTGGTTCGCGCTAACTATACTCAATTCGATGTCAGGGATTTCTCCGCATCCGATGCCTCCGGATCTCCGTATGTCGTCATCGGCACCTTTACCGGCGTCAACAAGCAACGCAAGACCAGTGGCGTCCGGGAAGGGTTCCGCATCTGTCTGGCGCTGCTCGACCTTGAATCGGGACGCGTTGCCTCGAAGGCCAAAGTATTTTCGCAGGCATCGGGCGTAGATATCACCCCCACACTGTTTTTTCGCGAGAGTCCCGTGTGGATAGCTGATCCGTCCATACAGGCGCTTATCAAGACCTGTCAGGCGACCAAGCCGGGTGACCCCATCGATCCTGTTTACCTGGAGCGTCTTAGAACTGCGGACGTGATCAATAAAGCCATCAACGCCTACGAGAAAGGGCAATATAAGAAATCGCAGGAGTTGTTCAAGAGTGTTGCTCAGTTCAGGGGCGGAAACCAGTTGCGCACATACAATGGTCTCTATCTGACGAGCTGGAAATTGGGCGATCGAAGCCAGGCGGCTGAAGCCTTTGGCAATATCGTGGACTTTGGTCTGCAAAGCGGGCGGTTCGCTGTCAAATTCCCATTCAGACCCGGTTCGACGGACTTCGTGATTGATCCGAATGATGCTGGTGAACAGGATATGTGGCTGGCGCAAATTGCTGCACAGACCGAGCGGCGTGAGGAGTGCCTTGAAATCGTAGGTCACACTCACCGTTTAGGCCCGGAACTACTCAATCAGCGTTTGTCCATACGCCAAGCAGAATATATCAAGCGCAGATTGGAGGCCAAAGCACCGGAATTGAATACCCGCATGATAGCAGCAGGAAGGGGATCGGAAGAGAATCTTATCGGCAGCGGAACGGGGGACGTCAAGGATGTGCTTGATCGTCGAATCGAGTTCGATGCCATGCAGTGCTCATCATCCAAACAGGAGAGCGCAGATCCCTGAACTCTGTGGCTCGACTTCCGTAAATGTTTTTTTGTGTACGACGAGGAGAATAGCAGCAATGAACAAGAACCTGGTGATTACGATGATATTGTTTTTCTGTGCTCTTGCGATTGGGAGCGCGCAAGCTGCGGCGAAGTATTACACGGCGGCAAGCAACTCAAATGTGCGTGCGGCGCCAACAACCAACTCTCACAAGATCAGTTATTTAACGAAAGGTAAGCGAGTCCAGGTTATTGGCAGCGCCGCAGGAGGCAACTGGCATCAGGTGCGGCTGGATAGCGGCCAGATGGGTTTTGTGTACGCCAGGCTGCTGGTAGCCAGTGATGCCGACGACTCTTCGTCAGGCAACCAGCCAGAGTTGGTCGGCGGGCCAACCCCGGCGCCTGAAGGCGCATTCTCCTATATCATCTGGCCGACCGACGGAGAGATCATACCCGGAGGGGAATTTGTCGTGCTGTTTGGTCTGCATGGCATGGGTGCTGCGCCCGCTGGTGTTGAGAAAGCGCATACCGGACATCACCACCTGCTGATCGACACGGATCTGCCACCTCTCGACAAGCCGATTCCGAGCGATGACAACTATGTCCACTTTGGTCGCGGTCAGACTGAATACCAGATAACGCTGCCCAAGGGAACTCATACGCTCCAGTTGCTGCTGGGCGATGCGAAACACGTTCCGCATACGCCGCCAGTCATGTCGGAGAAGATCACCGTCCAGGTGCAATAGGGAAGCAAAGCTTTAAACTCCCCTGGCTGTCCAGCTCCTATGGTTTGGACGCGACCGCTTTGCCGAAATTGTAGAGAGCGAGCTTTCCACGCGTCAGCGGGACTGCAAGCCAGCAGCCGGTAGGTGTGCATCGAAAATCGAAGTCCCACAGTGGTGTCGGGAGGCCCTGATTGGTTGGCAGGCGCAGCGCAAAGAGTTCGCTCTGCGTTGAAAGATCCCACAGTCGGACAGTCGCATCCACGCTTACTGTGGCGAGCTGGTCACCGCCGGGCAGAAAACGAGCCTTGAAGACCGCATTTTCGTGACGTGGCAAGCTGTGCAAAATCCGCCCATTCTTCGCGTCGAGGACGGAAACGACGTAGTCCCGGCCTACGGCGGCAATCTGTGCGCCGTCTGCATCCAGTTCCGCCCACATCAGGAAATCCCTGGAGGCTTCAAAAACACGACGCAACAGCGGCGGGTTTTCTGTGATGTCCCATACCCGGATTTTCCCGTCGTCGCGATCCGCGGAGTAGACGAGCTCGCCGCTCCGGTTGAATGCAATCGACAGCACTTGTCCCTCGCTGGTCTGGATAAACCTGCGCTCTCCGTTCTCGGTATCGAACAGGCCGATGCGACCGTCGTATCCTGCGGTTGCCAGGATGCGGCCGTCGGGGGAGAATGAGACAGCGTGTACGACGTCCGTGTGACCAGTCAGGGTTTGGACCGGTTGCAGGGATCCCTCCGGCATGATGCGCCAGATGCGCGCCCTGTTGTCAAAGCCGCTGCTTGCCAGGAGCGATCCGTCGCTGGAGAATACGAGCCGCTGCAGGTCCGAGGTGTGGGCGCCGTCATCTCGCCAAATGATCGCTAGATCAGGGAGGGAAAAGATGCGTAATCCTCCGTCGGCGAAGCCAACCGCCAGAAAACGACCATCAGGGGAGACAGCAGTCGATGCGGGCTCACCCGGGACATCCAGCAGCCGCTGGTGTGGCATGGAGAGGTCCCAACGAAGCACGCTTCCATCGCTGCTGGCTGTATAGAGCCTGGATTCACGGATGGTGATCCCATTGACTGCTGCAGTGTGGCCCTGGAGCAGTCGCAAGGTGACGCCGCTCTCAGTGTCCCATATCCGCAAGGTGCGGTCGAAACCGCCGGAGATCAACAGTGGGGCAGAATTTGGCTCGCCGCTCCGCTCGGCAAATGCAAGGCCATAAACCATATTGCGGTGTCCGCTGAAGACCCGAATGGGAGTTTGACCCTTTATCTCCCACAGAATGACGCGCTTGTCGTTGCCGCCGGTGGCGAGATATTTTCCGTCGGCGCTGAAGGCGACGCTTTTGACTCCTTCTGAATGTGCCTCAAACAGGTTGATCTCAGTCCCGCTCGCGACATCCCAGATGCGGGCGGTCCCATCATAGCTGGCGCTGGCCAGGCGCTCACCGTTTGGAGAGAATGCGAGCCCTGTTACCTCGGAAATTTGTCCCTTGTGGCCTTTCAGGGTGCGTACGGGTGCGCCATTTTCCGGATTCCAGAGCGTGATTGCATGGTCGTCTCCGCCACTTGCGAGAAGCTCTCCATCCGGGCTGACGGCAAGTGACATCACCGCGTTCGGCGCTCGCCACTGCCGCAGGATTTTTGGAGCCTGACCCTCTGCGGGAGGGGACCAGAGGATGATCTTGTGATCGTTCCCTGCGCTGGCCAACCAGAGGCCTGAAGGGTGGAAATAGATGTCGCGAATCTGTTCACCGGGATCGTGGCCCTCCAGTCGGTGCAGCAGTTCACCGGACTCGGTATGGAAAAGCACCAGTGTGCCGCGCTCACCGCCGGCAGCGACCCAGCGGCCATCGGGGCTGACATCGACCTGGGAGAGGGGGGTGCCGGGGCCCTTGTAGATCTTCTCCGGCTCACCACCCGGTATCCCGGTGTAACGCTGCAAAAGATTGCGTGCAAGGCGGCGGGATGCAGGGATTTCCCGGTCCAGTTCCCGGGTACTCGCTAGTATCTGCTTCGCTTCGGCATAGTCTTCGGTGCGGGAGAGGAGGGCGGAGTGGGTGAGGCCTGAGTCGAAAAGATCCCGGGTGCGCTGCTGTTCAGTCTCTAATGCATGCTGCCGCTCGAGCCAGCCCCACCCTGCGACACCGGCAACGACTATCAGTCCCAGGAAGGCAATCAATGCGGTGACTCGGGCACGGCGCAGAGCCTTTTTTTGTCGCTCCTCACGTTGTTTTATTCGATGTTTCCGCTGGTCGCGGCCGGCGTCGAGGAAAGCCATGGTGACGCCGAAGTCGCCTGCATAGCGCTCTGCCCAGGCTGGGTTGGGTGTTGTCCGCACCCGCCACTGGAGGGCGTATTCCAGATCAGGGTCGATCCACAGGGCGCCCTTGCCCTTTTCCCAGCGCTCGGCCGCCGCCGCCAGACGCTGGTAGAGCTCTGCGCGATCGGCCTCGTCTACTGTCCAGTCGTGCAGCCGTCGCCACTGGCGGATGAGGGCCTCATGGGCGATGTCAAGCACCCTCTCGGGAACCAATGGCGCGCCTGCCGGTGGCATCAGAAAACTGCGTCCTGGCTGGCGGAAAACCTCTATGACCGCCGCGACCTCAGTGGGGTCGGCTCCGGCCAGGTCAGCCACCTCACCCAGGGATACTGGGCGGCGGGTGTCTCTCTCTTCCGGGCCGCGTTCAGTGAGTGAGCGGAATAGAATATCGGCGATGCGCTGCTGTTCCGGATCCAGCTCTGAAAATGCCTCCTCCGCGTGGTCCTCCAGCGCCTGACGCAGGCCGCCGAGTGCATTCAGTTCCTCCAGTGTCAGAATCTTGTCGCCCTTGTTCATGTCCCATAGACGCATGAGGGCGTGCTGCAGCAGAGGAAGCTGGTCGCTCTCTCCCTTCGCTTCCGCCAGCAGGCGGCGGACCAGTTGCGGTTCTACCTCACCGTCGAAGAGCCGCGCCGGAAGCTGGATTGCGTCCGCTATCTGCTCCGGTGCAAGGCCGGGGGTGAGGAACAGGCCGGCGTTGATGGCCTCCGGCAGTTCCGGATAGAGGGCGCACTCCCCCAGAAACTCGGAGCGCAGGGTGATGGCGACGTAGACATCCGCATGGCTAGCCGCCCCCAGCAGCAGGGAGACGAAAGCAGCAGCCTCGGCGTCCGCTGTGTGCTGATAGCGGAAGAGTTCTTCGAACTGGTCCACCAGGATGAGCAGCCGGGCGCCTGTTGGCAGGGGCTGGATACCCAGTTGCCAGTTCAGCGCCAGGTTTCCACGGTGCAGATCCTGTTCCAGGCTGGCGATGGCCTGGTCAGTGTCACTGTGGTTGCTGCTGAGGTCACTCCCCCATTCAGTATCCTGCACCAGTGAAGCGGCTAAGCGATAGAAAGGGCGGTCGCCAGGGCGGAGTTCGGCTATTGTCCAGCGGGAACCGGCACCGGCCATGAATCCGCTGTCCAGGGCCGCAAGCAGGCCCGCGCGCACCAGGGACGATTTGCCAGATCCAGAAGTACCGAGGACTGCCAGGAAGTGGGTCTCTTCCAGCTTGTCCAGGAGCTGATCGACCTGATCCTCGCGGCCGAAAAAAATTGCATTCTCGTCCCGGCTGAATGGACGCAGGCCGGGGTAAGGGCCTCTTATCATGGGGGGGGCTCGTCAAGGAACCACTCGACGCAATCGTCTGCACAAGCATCATCGACCACATGGATGCGCATACCCCTCGGATGCAAGCCCAAAGCCAGAGAGTCGCTTTGCGTCTGGCAGAGGCCGATTGCTGGAGGTGTCCGGCCCTTGCGTGCTTTGGCGCATGCTTTCAGGCACTCAATCAGATGCTGGCTCACCTGATCCACGGGGCCGTTGCGGTAGACCATGAGTACAGAATCGCACAGGCTGAGTTTGGTGCGTAGATCCCGGGTGAGCGCTGAACTCTTGATTCCAGACTGATTGGCCAGGGCGGAGAGTGGGATGGCGACGCCCAGGTTGCGTTGCTCGAGCCGCTTGGCGATGTCGTAGATTAGTTCCCTGTCTTCTGCTCCGCCGTCGATCAGGATGAAGCGTTCGTCAGTGTCCGGTGGAGGCGGAATTGGCTGAAGTTCCTGGGTCTGAGCGGTTTCCCCGGTGCGACTGATCTCCGGCTGGACGCTGTGTGTATGCTCTTGTGGTTGCAGAAGCTCCTGCAATTTGACGGCCAGATCGCGGGCAAGCCTTTGCTGTTCAGGGGAGTATTCCCTGTCGGTGGGATCGATGTCAGGAAACCAGCGGGTGCGAGGCTGTTTTTTGTCATCAAGATAACAGAAGCTGTACTTTACCAGGTCGCGCAGGGCCTCTGGTTCCTGGTCTACCGGAGACATTTGGACAACGAATATGCGGTCAGAGTTTGCTCCTGCCTTATCGACGAAGGCCGCCAGTTCTTGACGGCACCAGGGCGAAGCCAGGTAGCTATTGGAGAGAATCAGAACCAGGGTGCGTGAAGCCTCGAGATGAGTCAGAATTGTCGGGGTAACGCTATCGTTGCCCCGCATTTGCTCATAATCCAGCCACAGACGCTCGGCCTCGTCCCTGCGGCCCAGTTCGCGTGCAAGGTATTTCCGCAGGCCGTCGACGAACGTGCTGACCCAGCCCTTGTCAGCGCCCGGAAGAACCTCGTTGTCTACCCAGGCATAGCTGATAAAGATGTTGTGTTCCATTGGTGTGTGCCGGTATTCACTGTTGACGGGACGCTGCCCTTTATTCTTTACGTCTCAGCTTTCGAAGCCTGCTGCATTGTGGTATGTGAGATGCTTGGAATACGACTTCGATCACTCGCAGCATGTTTAAAGGATAGCATAATGGGGATTGCGCACCGCTTATCTTCATTCCCCCCTGAATTCAACTGCTTTTTTTCTGCTCTCTTGTCTGTAAATGCGCGGCTTGAGTTTCAGGGGTATTCAGGAACAGCTATAATACCTCAATACTGATACTGATCCTGATCTGACAAACGACCATGAGTAAACAACGCAAAGCTGTAGCACTGATCTCGGGTGGACTGGATTCACTGCTTGCTGTACGGGTCATGCAGGAGCAGGGAATTTATGTCGAGGGGATCAA
>JAYELV010000166.1:0-13960 GCA_034717755.1 Pseudomonadota bacterium
AAGGCCAAGGTCAAGGTTGAAGCCGGCGGCACCGCCACAGTGGACTTCACCTTCAAGTAATCGTCATGGACAAGGTCATGGGCGATGAAAAACCAGGCTACAGACTGAGCCTGATGGACTACCTGGCTATCATTGCCGGCATCATCAATGTCATCGTGATCGGCTATATTGCGGGCTACTGGTTTATGCAGTAGATTTTAACCACACAGTGCATAGGAGAGATGTAGGGTGCAATAAGCGAAGCGCATTGCACCTTCCCATGCGGCGCAATGCGCTTCACTTATTGACGCCCTACGACAAATCGTATGCAAGATCGAATACAAAGGGTTATCGAGAAGTTGTGTTCCGTGGTTCCTTTATTGAAAGAGTTTTTGCATGAGCGCTCAGACACAAACTGATATCACAGAGAGAGCCGCCCTGCCCTCCTACGAATCCATCCTGCTGGCCGTGGACTCCTCGGATCACTCCAACCAGGGGGTTCTCGAAGCTGTTGCTCTCGCTTCTCTGTTCGACTCCGAACTCACCGCTGCGCATGTTTATGCCGCCAAACTGCACGATATGCGCTTCCGTCAAATGGAGGGCGGCCTGCCGCAGCAGTTTCGCGAGGAGCAAGAGCTGGAGCGCCAGCGTGATGTGCATGACGACCTGATCACCAGGGGTCTCTCGATTATTACTGACTCCTACCTCGACCAGGTGGATCAGATTGCCGGCAAGCTTGAAAAAGCTGTCAAGCGCCGTTCTCTGGAAGGCAAGAATTACCGCGAACTGGTCAAAGAGACCAATAGCGGTCACTATGACCTGCTGGTAATGGGGTCGCTGGGCCTTGGGGCTGTCAAAGGCAGCCGCCTTGGAACCGTGTGTCAACGCGTCACCAGGCGCAGTCAGATCGACACCCTGGTGATCAAGGATCCACTGCAAAAAATCGATGCAGGCCCGATCGTCGTTGCCATCGATGGCTCCGCCAAAGCCTATGGCGGGCTGCTGACGGCGTTTGCACTCGCCAGGGAGTGGAGAGTTGCAATCAAGGTGGTTTCCGCCTTCGACCCCTATTATCACTATGTCGCCTTCAACCGTATAGCCGGAGTGCTCTCCGAGGAAGCCGGCAAGGTGTTCAAATTTCAGGAACAGGAGAAGCTGCACGAGGAGATCATCGACTCCGGCCTGGCCAAAATCTATCAGGGGCATCTTGCTGTGGCACAATCGATTGCCGCGGAATACGAAATGGAGATCGAGACTGTGCTGCTGGACGGCAAGCCCCATGAAGTCATCAACCGTTATCTCAACGAGGTGAAACCCTCGCTGCTGGTGCTGGGAACAACCGGCATCCATGCAGACTCCGGTCTGGACATCGGTGGCAATACCGAGTACCTGCTCAACGACTCGGCGTGCTCCGTGCTACTGAGTCAACGTCAACACAGCCCCAGGATCGACAGCCTGGCCGAGGTGAGCACCTCCTGGACCAATGAAGCCGAAACCCGCATGCTGCGCGTCCCCTCCTTCGTGCGCAGCATGGCGCGCATGGCAATCCTGCGCTATGCACAGGAACAGGGGCATACTGTCATTACCGAGAGCATCGTCGAAGAAGCAACCGCTCAGCTCATGCCCGGCCGCGCCGAGCAGGCGATGGAGGAGATTGTCGGCGCCTATGATCGCGGTGAACTCAAACGCAAGCCTGACGCTGCCGCCGTCATACGCTGGAGTGATGCCGCAACCAAATTGCTGCTGACAGAAAAAAACCTCAGCCTGCGCGGCAATCTCAGCATGCGGGCTGAAAAAAAGGCCCGCAGCACCAAATCCAGCCAGGTGGAAGCAGAACACATCAGCATGTTCCTTGAACAACAGGACGCAGGACTTAAACCACAGGACTTAGGACTCAGGACTCAGGACTCAGCCCGCAGTCCTCAGTCCTCACTCCTCAGTCCTATCCCCTGGAAATCTGCCGCCCTGGCGCGCCTGATGCGCGTTCCCGGGGGCTTTATGCGCGACAGCTCCAAACAGCGCATCGAAGCCTATGCAACGGCCAATGGTCATGATGAAATCACACTTGCCGTTGCCGAAGATGGTTTGGCGCAGGCCCGAGAGGCCATGGCTCAACAGATGCAATCCGCCCCCGCAGCAGAGACCACAACAGAATCGAACAGCAGCGGCTGTCCCTTCGCTGGCATGATGCAGGGAGAAATGCCGCAACAATCTGCAGCTGAAGAGTCAAAAGCCGTATGGTCCTCTGCGGCAGAAACCCTGCTCGAGAGCGTTCCTGACGGTTTCTGCCGCGACATGACACGCAATGCAGCTGCAGCCATCGCCACAAAAAATGGCCTCTCCAATATCGAGCCTCACTTCGTCCGGGAGGTTCTGGAAACCTTTCAGGCCGGGTCGGGAAGCAATAATGAGTCCATGCCATGGGAACATGGAGCCAGACAGCGTATCGCCAAAGCGCCGGATATGGTGCGCGGCATGTTGATCAAGGAGATAGAAGCATGGAGCGAACGCAACGGGTTGCAGCAGGTCAGTGGAGAGGCTGTGGACGCCATCAAGGCAATTTGGGCCGAACGCGGCGTGTTTCACCTCGCCCCCGATGATCCGAGGAATGGATAATGGATATAGACAAAGAGTTTTACCACGAAAATCACGAAAGACACGAAGAAGATAAACTACAAACCCTTCGTGATCTTCGTGTGCTTCGTGGTTGAGTCTTTTCCTTGATTCCCATGAATAACGATCTCTTCATCATCGCCGTTAACCTGACGCGCCGCTGCAACCTGGCGTGTGCGCACTGCTACATGGATGCAGAGACTCGCGACAGCGGCGGCGACGCTGAACTGACGACCGGCGAGGTCATGAAACTGCTGAATGATATTGCCTCACGCAGCAACGAGACCATGGTGGTGCTTACCGGCGGCGAACCCCTGCTACGACGGGATCTCGAACAGCTGGTCGAGCACGGCCACTCACTGGGTCTCTCCATGGTGGTGGGGACAAATGGTGTGCTACTCAATGAGCAGCGAGTGCAATCGCTGCAAGCTGCCGGCGCCATGGGTATGGGCATCAGCCTCGACTCTCTTGACCCACACAGCCATGACGATTTCCGCGGCTGCCCCGGCAGCTGGGAGAAGACCCTCTCCGGAATGGATCTGTGTAAAAAACACGACCTCCCTTTCCAGGTGCACTTCTCGGTAACCGAGCACAATGCACATGAAGTGCAGTCGATGATCGACTTCGCCAGCGCCAGCGGCGCGCACGTGCTGAACATCTTCTTCCTCATCTGCACAGGTCGCGGCGAGTCGATGTCCGACATCACTCCCGCCCGCTACGAACAGGTTCTCAAGCAGCTGGTCGAGGCGCAGCAGCAGACAGGGGATCTGATCATCCGCGCCCGCTGCGCCCCACATTACAAGCGTGTAGCCTACGAGCACAATCCGGAGTCTCCCCTGACACGCGCCCAGGGCTATGAAGGCGGCGGCTGCCTGGCGGGCATCCACTACTGCCGCATCACTCCTGAAGGCGCAGTGACAGCCTGCCCCTACATTCCTGACGAGGATGGCAGCATCCGGGAACAACCCTTCTGGGAGATTTGGGACGACTCGACCGGTTTCCAGCAGTTGCGCAATCCAACCCTCGGTGGAAAATGCGGCAAGTGTGAATACCAGAAACTTTGTGGCGGCTGCCGTGCACGGCCCCTGGCAATGGGTGGAACCATCATGGATGCCGACCCCTGGTGCAGCCACTACCCCACCGGAAAACCCGTTATCCAGCCCCTGATTGAACAGCATAATACCAGTATTTCCTGGACTTCAGAAGCGCAGCAGCGCCTTGAACGGGTGCCCGGGTTTTTGCGCAAAATGGTGCGAAAACGCGCCGAGGCGCATGTACTGGAACTTGGCGAACAGTTGGTCACCCGTGAACACATGGCCACCCTGGCGGCCCGGCGCTTCGGCGACAATTTTCCAGGCCAGCGGCCGGGCAGCACACCCGCAACAGAAGCACCGGGAACCTCATCCAGCGGACTGGTCTGGACCAGTGAAGCCAAAGCCTACCTCGACGAAACCCCGTCTTTTTTGCGTGAAGGCGTATTTGCCGTCGCAGAGGATGTCGCCAGTGGCGAAGGACGCCTGGAAGTCAACATCAAGCTGCTGAGACGGCTCGAGGATGAAGAGAGTACGGAGAAGAAACTGGCCTGGGAGGACCATGCGGAACAATTGCTGCAGACACTACTCGCCGGACGCGAACCCCAGGTGCGTATGTTCGTCAAACCCAGCATGCAGTCTGCAGCAGAACGCGAGGCCAAAAGACGCAATGCCATCATGGTCAGCATCGAGGATGTACAAACGGTTATCGACACCCAGATGGCCGGCGTGGAGTGGCATCCTGAAGCGCTGGCGCGCGTCGAGTCGGCGCCGGATTTTGTGCGCGCCGGCATCAAAAAAGCTGCCGAGTTCGGTGCTCGCCGCGAAGGCCTGGAAATCATCACCGGTAAAGATCTGACACGGTTCCGCAACCGCGCAATGATGAAAGCAGTGCGCCGTATGAAAGGCTTCGGCCTCAAAGAGCTCAATTTCGATGCCTTCGCCATCGCCAAACAGCGGGTTCCCAGGCTGAAAGAGAATGAACAGGCGAAAAAACGTTTCTCCGAGATCCGTAATTATGTTGAATCCAGACAGAACCCGGATGGCGGCGGCCTGGGACTGCTTGACACCGAACTGCTGGAGAAAATGAAGGCTGAGTTAAAGAGATGAGCCATACTGACGTACTCATCATTGGCGGCGGCATATCGGGCCTCTCGACCGCGTGGTGGCTTGCACAGCAGGGTGTCGGGGTCGAGGTGTGGGAAGCTGGTTCGCAACCCGGCGGTAAAATCCGTACTCACCGGGAGATGGGCTACATGACCGAGCGGGCAGCCGGGTTATTGGTCAATTTTCGCCCTGAAATCGACAGCCTGATCAAAAAGTCGGGGCTGGAGAACAGCCTCAAACAACGTGATGAGCAGCTAAACCGCTATATCATGCATCAAGGAAATCTCACCCCGGTGCCGATGATGTTGCCGCAACTGATGCGTTCCCCGCTATGGAGTCTCTCTGCTAAATTGCGTCTCATGCTGGAACCCTTTATTCCGCGGGGATCTGTCGAGAGTGAAACTGTCTCTGAATTTGTAAGCCGCCGACTCGGCCGGGAGGTGCTCGACACCGCTATGGACCCTTTCATCAGCGGCACCCTGGCATCCGACCCTGATCTGGCTGAGGCGCAATCTGTGCTACCCCGCCTGACGGCGCTGGAAAACCGCTACGGCAGTCTCACCGCCGGCATGCTGGTTAACAGGGTACTGAAACGCCGCCGCGCCAACACAGCCGACACCTTCTCTTTTCAGGGTGGCATGTCTGAATTGGTCGCTGTACTGGCCAGCACTCCCGGAGTCAGGTTTCGTAGTGGCGCCTGTGCAACCGGCATCGTCAATCACGGTGACCGATGGCAGGTTGAAGGCGTTGTCAATGGAACACCTAACAGCATCAGAGTTCCCCAACTGGTCATGAGCACACCTGCAGATGTCAGTGGCAAATTGCTTGACCCCATCGATCATTACCTTGCTGAACTACTTGGCGGAATCGAATACAGCCCGGTTGCGGTACTGCACCAGGGGCTGCAAAGCGGCAACATCAAACATCCTCTGGATGGAACAGGTTTTCTGGTTTCAAAAAAGAGCCGTTTGCCGCTCAATGGTAATCTGTGGATGAGCAATATGTTCCCTCAGCGGGCGCCACAGGGACATACGCTTTTAACCAGTTACCTGGGAGGTGTACATCGCCCTGAGCAACTGCAGCAAAGCGATGCACAGCTGAGTGACACCGTGCTTGACTGCCTGCGCCCGCTGCTGGGTATCAGGGGGCCGGCAGAGTACCTGAGAGTGGAACGTCATCAGCAGGGCCTGCCGCTCTACCATGGCCGCTACCGGGAGAGAATCAGAGCAATCGAGGCCTGTTTAAAAGAACTCTCCGGCCTGCATCTCAATGCAAACTACATGCATGGCGTTTCAGTCAGGGAGAGGATTTTTCAGGGCCGGCAGGTGGCAAACAGGATCGCTAAAGCATTGCAGATATCTGACGAAAAACGTCAAGAACAACTCTCTTTGGCTGCGGCGCGTTGACTTAGTGTCTGTCCAGCAGCCACAGCGACCGTCATTCCGGCGAAGGCCGGAATCCAGAAAGTCGTCAAACCCCATGGATCCCGGCCTACGCCGGGATGACGCGGCTTCAACAACACCATTCCGCCCGCTGCGAATGATCCTGGTAATCCTGGCGCTGCTGCTGTTCATCTCTTTCGCAGCACAATGGTATGGCCGCAACATCACCATGCCACGCTATTGCGATGACCCGGTGGGAGTCATCGAGCGCGTGCGCGAGGTGTTGACCAACAAGGAGCCGGCGGGAGACGGGGACAGAAAACCCTATATCATCGCTGCACGCCTGACATTTCTGCTGCCCCGCGAAAGCAATGAGCAGCTGGATTTCTACATCGACAGATTACAACGCCACATCGATCAGCAATGCCGATAATTCACCCGCCAGCAGCTCCGACCCATCTGGGGCTGATCAGAAGCTTCATCACCATCTTTGCACCTATCTGCCTGGTATTTCTAATCATCGGCGCCATGCATTACTACACTTTTTATACCACCGAGCGCTCCGCCATTGAGTCCACTGAATCGCTAAATGTCGATCTCGCCAATCGCATGATCATGGAGGAGATTGCCGGTGTGGTGAAAGACCTGCGCTTTCTTGCCGAACACATCGAATCCCGCGGCCTGCCGGATGCATTGTCATGGTCACGTGAACGGGGCATCGCAGATGAATTCAGGATCTTTGCCGGCAACAAGGGGCTCTATGACCAGATTCGCTACCTGGATAAAAATGGTATGGAGATTGTCCGGGTCAACTATCATGGCGGAGATCCTGAAATCGTCCCTTTTGCCGACCTGCAGAACAAGTCGAACCGCTACTACTTTCGTGAAGCACTGGCCCTGGAGCGCGGCGGCATCTACCTCTCCCGCTTTGATCTGAATGTGGAAAATGAAAAAATCGAGCAGCCATTCAAACCGGTAATACGCTTTGGCATCCCGGTTTTCGATCACAATGGCAGCAAGGGCGGCATTGTTCTGCTCAACTATCTTGGCGCCCGGCTGATCGAAAACTTCACCCGCGCTGCTGCGAACATTGCTGATCATATCGAGCTCGTCAACAGCAGTGGATACTGGCTCAGCAGCCCTAATCCCGAGGATGAATGGGGCTTCATGCTGGAGAGAGATATCCGCTTTCAAAATAGCAACCCTGACGCCTGGAAAAAAATATTACACCATCGGAACGGTCAGTTTGAAACACTGCAAGGGCTGTTCACTTTTTCGACCATCTATCCTCTGAGCGCCGCCCTGGCAGTAAACCCCGCTGCTGACAAAGTTCCAACCGGCAATCTCAAAGAAGATGCACAATGGAAAATAATATCCCACATATCTGCAAGTGAGATCTCCTTTACCTTGCCTCAATTCCTGAGAAATAATGCGGCGCTCTATCTCTCCATGTTCGGCCTGGTTTTTTTCGGCGCAGGGTTGCTGGCGCGCACATGGCATCTTCGCCATATCGCCGAAGCGCAGCGTGACTACGAACAGCACTTCCGCCAGACCATGGAAAATATCAACCTGGCGGCCGTTGCCGTCAACCGGGACGGCAGGATCACTTTTTGCAACAACTATTTTCTGCGCATCACCGGCTGGCAGAGAGATGAAGTGATAGGCCGGGATTGGGTGGAGCAGTTTGTTTCACAGGAGAGCAAACGGGAAATTTCCAGCATCATCCCGTTGATGGATGACCCGGAACAATTCCCTTCTCAGCTGGAGTTTCAGGTCAAAACACACAATGGCGAGCCAAGACTCATCTCCTGGAACAACACCCCCTCATTCGACAGCAAAGGCGATGTCATCGGCGTCACAGGCATCGGCAAGGATATCACCGACATACGGCGCACCGAGGCAAATCTACTCAAGCTCTCCCAGGCTGTAGAGCAGAGCCCAAGCACGGTCATGATCACGGATACCCGGGGGAAAATTGAATATGTGAACCCAAAATTCACACAGGTTTCCGGTTATGATGCACATGAGGTCATTGGCAAGAACCCGCGTATGCTGAAATCCGGTGAAACCACTGCACATGAGTACAGCGACCTGTGGCAAACAGTCAAAAATGGCGGCGAGTGGCGCGGTGAGTTCCACAACCGGCGTAAAAACAGCGAGCTCTATTGGGAATCAGCCGCCATCTCGGCGATTCGCAACAGTGACGGAGAGATCATCAATTTCCTGGCGCTGAAAGAGGACATCACCGAGAAAAAACGCATGGAGGCGGAAATCGAGAGCCAGAACCGCGAGCTTGCCCACTCCGAGAGCATGGCTGTCATGGGACGCATGGCCAGCATGATTGCCCATGACCTGCGCAACCCGCTCTCTTCGGTAAAGATGACGCTGCAGATCCTGGAAAAAAAAGCCGGCAAGGAGATCGGCGTCAATACCCGGGAGCTGTGTCAGATCTCTCTTGAGCAGACCCGCTACATGGAGGAGATCCTCTCCGACATGCTCTCCTACTCGCGCCCGGATGCACTCAAACCCGAGTGGATCAGTATCGACAAGGTCATCGACATGGCCATTAGCCTGTCGCAGCGTCGCCAGGAGGAGAAAAAGGTAAAACTTCACACCGACTACCAGCCGGGACTGCCGACACTCTATGCAGACGCCACCAAACTGCGCCAGGTCTTCTCCAATCTGATCGCCAATGCCCAGCAGGCGACCGGAGAGAGCGACAATCCTCGTGTCAACATTGAAGCCATGGTTGAACTCGGCCTCGAGGGAACCTCTATTCGCATCGATATCTGTGACAATGGATGCGGCATCAACGATGCGGACCGGGACAACATCTTCGAACCCTTCTATACCACACGCGCGAAAGGAACGGGGCTGGGCCTGGCCATCGTCAAACGCATTCTTGATCAGCACAAAGCAACCATAAGCATCTCTGATAATGTCCCCAAAGGCAGCTGCATTTCGGTCATTCTGCCAGTCAGTCCAGCATCTGAAATCACTCCACAGAGAGCGCAGGGAGAGTAACAACATGAATAAAATTCTTATTGTCGATGATGATCTTGCCAGCAGCCGGACTCTGCAGCTGCATCTTGGCAGTCAGGAACACCAGGTGAAGATCGCTGCAGGCGTTGATGAAGGCCTCGCTATCGCCGCCTCCTATCAGCCCGAGCTGATCATCCTGGATATCAGGATGCCCGGCCGCTCGGGGCTCGAAGGGCTGCCTGACTTCAAGGCGCTGCTGCCCGAAGTGCGGGTCATCATGATCACCGCCTTCCATGACATGGAGAGCACCATCGAAGCAATGCAGCAGGGGGCTGATGACTATATCCACAAACCCATCGATATCGATGAGCTGGATGCATCGATCTCCAGACTCTGTACAGCCGGTGACGCAAGTGAGCAGCTATCGGTATCCTCAGGCATGGAGAACAAGAGCGATCATCTGAGCATGGTCGGGCGCAGCAGGGTCATGAAGGAGGTCTTCAAGACCATCGGCCTGGTTGCCAAGAGCCCGGCAACCGTGTTGATCACCGGTGAATCCGGCACCGGCAAGGAGCTGGTGGCAAGGGCGATTCACCGCGCCGGCAAAACGCCGCACGGCCCCTTCATTGCAGTCAACTGCGCCGCTCTGGTGGAGACCCTGCTTGAATCCGATATGTTCGGCCATGAAAAAGGGGCCTTTACCGGCGCGGTCGGACGTCAGGAGGGGAAGTTTTCTCTCGCCCGCGGCGGCAGCATCTTTCTCGACGAGATCGGTGAACTCTCTCTCTCCATGCAGGCAAAGCTGCTGCGGGTATTACAATACAAGGAGTACACCCCCCTGGGCGCCAAGCAGACCCAGCACACGGACGCCAGGGTCATCGCCGCCACCAACGTCGACATGGAGCAAAAGATCAAGCAGGGCGGCTTCAGGGAGGATCTCTACTACCGGCTGCAGGTGGTCAACATCCATCTGCCGCCGCTGCGGGAACGCAAAGAGGATCTGCTTGACCTGATGCAGACGCTGCTGAGCCGCATCAATCGCGAACTGCACAGCAATGTGACGCACATCACCAGGGATGTCCTGGCCTGCATGACAGCCTATGAGTGGCCCGGCAACGTGCGCGAATTGGAGAATGTGCTGATGAAGGGCATTGCACTGTCGCACAGCGACACCTTTACGCCGGAGTTGCTGCCCGAATACATCTGCGACATCATGACCATCGACAAGCCCCCGGCTCTTGAAAAACAGCTATCGGAACTCAGCCTGGAGGAGATGGAAAAAATCCATGTATCACGCGTACTGGATTCAACAGCGTGGCACAAGGGTAAAGCCTGCGAGATTCTCAACATCTCCCGCCCGCGCCTGCGGCGCATGATCAATCAGTACAACCTGACGCCGCCCGATGAGTCCCCTCTCCCACCGGCAGAAGATTGAAGCCAAACGCTATATCGCCTATTACATCTGGCAGATAGTCTTGCCGCTTGCGGTGGTGGTTATGTCCTGGGCAGCCTTCTGGATCGACAGGGTTCACGTTGGTGTGCGCATCGGTGTGGCAACCAGTTCCATACTGACACTGATTGCACAGCGTTTCGTGTTTGCGGGGGCGTATCTGTAGAAAACGTCGGGGGCAGGGATGCAGAAGCGAGCCTACGTCATACATGGATGTATCAGTGTCGCCAGAGGCAGGATGCCGGAAGCGACCATGGATGTATTTACGGCATGTTCCGGAAGATATACCTGGTAGCAGTGACGACCCTGTAGGTGCTGAATAGTTAGGCCATTTTTTGCGTTTGGCTGGTGCATCAGGTATCAGCGTAGACTCTCCGTGACGCGGCACCAATTTTAGTCCGCTTTGAGCGCTTCACTATTTTCAGGACTCCGGATTTTGCCAGAGGTTTTGACTCAGACGAACCAATGTTTGACAGGAGTTCAGAGCCAGCGACGGGCACTCAAAAGCGGAATTTTGCGCCCAGAAGCGGGCCGCTGACGTCCATATCAGCATTTGGAAAATCCGAATCATAGTCGTAATGCAGATGGCGATAGGTCAGCAGCACATCACCCCAGTCAAACCTGTAGCCGACGCCAGCCATCGCCTGCAGTGTCAGGTCCGAGCCGCCTGCGCCGATGTCAAAATAGTAGGGGAGGTACCAGTTGGCATCCAGATTGACATGACCCTTGACACCGATAATCGCGTCCCACACATGATCGGTTACAGAAACCGAGCGATCAAAGATTGTCACCGAACCGACACCAACTTTGAGGCCAAGCGTCTCTTCGAGATAAAAATATCTCGTACCCGCGATAATATCAAGCCTGCTCTTTTCACTATCCACAATATTGTAACCGCCGGCAAGCGTGATAATCCACGATTTCAGACCAATATCCACCTTACGACCCCGGTACAGGCCGAAGGGTCCGTCACCGGTTACAGTGGCTGAGTCACTGCCGCCCACATTCATATAAACAACATCGGTGAACAGAGACCAGTCGCCGTTACGCGCCTCGAATGCCCCCATGAAAGTCATCTTGAGATTATCAAGCAGGGTTCCAAAGTCGACATCGAAATCAGCACCGAAGTTGGTCTCTCCTTTCATACTGGGCATCCACATGTAGATGCTTGCGTTGTACTCCCAGTCATCACTATTGTAGCTATCAGCAGCATTCGCTGTCAGCGGGGTGATCATGGACAAAAACACCACCATGACTCCAGCTAACACTCTATCAGAAACAATTTTTTTCACTTGATCTCTCCTGTCAGTGCTGAAAAAGATCAATAAAACTCCAATTGACCCACGATGGATTTGAGTTTACAGACGAGACAGTGGTTATTCCAGCAATTTTTTACACGAACCGGAATCCCTTCTCGCTGAAAAAAAATGGCGTACAAGGTCAAGCAGGATGGGATGTGTATGGACAACTCCTTACCAGTTTAATACTCAACCACTCGATCCAGCCGCAGGATCCAACCTGCTTCACCGGCAACCAACTTATACTGAAGCTGTCTGATTCCGCCGCTGGGAGCGGCGTTGACATCACCGTCAAGATAGATCGGGAATCGTCTTGCCAGAGTTGCTTCTACAACACTGAATTCATCGTGTCCCATATAGCCGATGGAGTTTTTCGTGTCATCACTAATGGGTGACATATAGATTGGTGTGAGCGATTTTCCATTATTGACGGCGTAAGCCACCAGTGATCCGTAACTACCGCTGCCGGCAGAATTGACGTAGACATAAATCTCCGGTGAGCCATTGGCATCCAGATCCGCAATTTCTGCAGCTGTTACCGCGCCGTCTATCTCTACAGAGATGGGCTCATTGCCTAATTGCAATCCGCCCGGCTGGATGGTTAATCTATTCAGTGAAGAGTTATTCGCGCTGCTTACGCGGAATGTGATTCCCTGTAATTGGTAGCTCTGGTCGAATCCAGTTGGTGCTTCGTTGGCCGCAAGCGTGGATGTTTCCCAATAGACATACACTGATTCATCCGCCAGCCGGAAAATCAGGCCATCTTTGCCCAGGCCGCTTTTCTTATATGCCGGCTGTCCGGACTGATCAAGATAATTTCCAGGTTGATCACCCACCGGATTCAGATCGTGCTCTTTTCCATCGGAACGGGTGATATGGATAAATCCCTGGCGTTGCGAAAACGTACAAGCGATCGATGCTGATGCCTGATCCATACCCTTTGGATAGATATCACAACGCGCTTCAACCACATCCGCCCGCGCTTCAATGCTGATACTCAAACTGAGTAGAAAACCGAGAGTTAATGAAAGTTTTAATAAATTTCTCATTGCCTATCCTCCAAAATCATCCCTTGATAGGGGCTATACTGATTCTTAATCAAAAATACCAATACTTAAAGTTCAGTCTGCACTACAACAATTTACTGTCCTCTTATGTAACTTCTCAATAACCCCTTGCAGGAAGTAGGGTCGGGAGTCTGCTTTTCAGGGCTGTAGAAAACAGGGATGTTTTATCAGAGCTTACATGGACGTATTCACGCGTCCCTGAAAGGCTGATCCCGACCCTACGCAGACTCGAATATTCACAGACTTTTGAGAAGTTACCCTCTAACTCATTATAGTTTCGTTCTGATTTTATCACCGGACCATGCGCGCACTAGCGCCCACAGGGCAATAACAATAAAAAGAGTATGCACCATGGTGAAATAGGTAATGACATACACCCAGGTCCAGGGAGAGTCAAAACCACCCAGGAAAATCATGATCGAACTGACCAGAAATAGCACAGCCGCTGCAGTTACATTGATTTTTATGCCTAACATGGCATGGTAGTGATCAATGTTTCCAGGCTGGGTTTTTCTGTAGATCAACACCAGGGCTATAAAACTAATCACCGGTAAAAGGGTCAGGTTGAGCAGGGATGCCATGGCGGCATTGGAGGCGCGTTTCAGCTGTATCTCTTCACTCTTCATTCGCAAGCCGAGCACATGGTTATTTGACGAGAATAAATCATAATACTCCTAAAGGCCAGACTCCTTTGAAAACTCGACTATCGAGAACAAGTTTATGACTGATGAGAGTAACTTCTCAATAACTCTTGCATGCTCGCGGTCAGAAGAGCGCTCCTGCAAATCGACACGCCGGTGATAGCGAATCGTCTCTACATTGACCCCCGCTGCACGGACAAGCACGTTAATCGTCATACTTTCAGGTGAAGGGAGTTCGGACAACTCTCCTGTATTTTAATGCCAGAAGTCGCTTATTGTCATCCTGCACAGCAGGATCGGGAAGTTATTTTTGGACAACAACTTAGAGTCCGATGGCCTCGAGGCGCAGTCCATCCGGATCCGGGTCACCATTAGCGTCACTGGCTATCCAGGGTAACAGCGCCTCCGGA
>JAYELV010000167.1:0-10430 GCA_034717755.1 Pseudomonadota bacterium
TCAACGACTATGCTGTGTGGCAACGCCACCGTGATCACAGCAGTATCCAGGCGCTGCCGCATGGCGGGCTGGTTAATCTCTTCACTGTCGATGCCGCCATTCGCAGCAACGAAGAGGATGAAGATGGACTGATTCCTGAAGCCTACGTTGGCCTGGACCGCTTTGCAGCGCGCAAACAGATCGTCGCCGATCTCGATGCACAGGGTCTGCTGGTGAAGATCGATGACCACAAGCTGATGGTGCCGCGCGGCGATCGCTCCAACAGTGTCATCGAACCCTTTTTGACCGACCAGTGGTATGTCAAAACCGCCCCGCTTGCAAAGCCCGCTATCGAGGCGGTCGAGAGCGGTAAAATTCGCTTCGTGCCGGACAACTGGAAGAACACCTACTTCGAGTGGATGAACAACATCGAGGACTGGTGCATCAGTCGCCAGATCTGGTGGGGACATCGCATTCCCGCATGGTATGACCAGGAGGGTAATGTCTATGTGGGGCGCTCCGAGGAGGAGGTTCGCGCCAAACACAACCTGCCGGCAGACTATGCGCTGCAGCAGGATGAGGATGTGCTGGATACCTGGTTCAGCTCCGCGCTGTGGCCCTTCTCCACGCTGGGCTGGCCTGAAGATACACAGCGCCTGAAGAGCTTCTACCCGACCAGCGTACTGGTAACGGGCTTTGACATCATCTTCTTCTGGGTCGCCCGCATGATCATGATGGGGCTAAAATTTATGGATGACGTCCCCTTTCACGAGGTCTACATCCACGGCCTGGTGCGCGACTCCCACGGGCAAAAGATGTCCAAGTCCAAGGGCAACGTGCTGGATCCAATCGACCTCATCGACGGCATCGAACTCGAGCCGCTAGTTATAAAACGCACCACCGGCTTGATGCAGCCGGAGAACGCGCCGAAGATCGAGAAGATGACGCGCAAGGATTTCCCGGATGGCATTCCTGCGTTCGGCACAGATGCGCTGCGCTTCACCTTTGCCGCGCTGGCATCGACGGGGCGTGATATCAATTTTGATATGGGCCGCGTCGAAGGCTACCGCAACTTCTGCAACAAGATCTGGAATGCCGCCCGCTACGTACTGATGAACAGCGAGGGAAAAGACTGTGGTCAGCATGGCGGCAGTGACAACGAGATCGAACTCTCGATTGCCGACCGCTGGATACTCTCGCGTCTGCAGCAGACTACAGATACAACCGGTAAGAGTATCGACAGTTATCGTCTCGATCATGCCGCCAGGGCAATCTATGAGTTCACCTGGAATCACTACTGCGACTGGTACCTGGAACTTTCCAAAACCATTCTCAACAGCGACAACGCCAGCGAGGCCGCCAAACGCGGAACCCGGCAGACGCTGGTGCAGGTGCTGGAGCAGCTGCTGCGCCTTGCGCACCCGCTGATCCCCTTTATCAGTGAAGAGATCTGGCAGCGGATTGCTCCCCTGGCCGGCGTCAGCGGTGAAACCATCTCGCTGCAGCCCTACCCTGCTGCCGATGCCTCCCGCATCGATGCACAGGCCGTCGAGGAGATGGAGTGGGTGATGCAGTTCATCCTCGGCATTCGCAAGATCAAGGGGGAGATGAATATCGCGCCGGGCAAGCGAGTGCCTGTTCTGTTAGTCAACACCACTGAAGCCGACCACCAACGTGCTGTGGACAACCGCGCCTATCTCGACTTCCTTGCAAAAACGGAATCGATAGAGATCCTCACTGAAGGCGAAGATGCCCCCGAATCTGCCACCGCACTGGTTGGTGAGATGCGGGTACTGATCCCGATGGCCGGGCTTATCGATGTGGAGGCCGAGCGCCAGCGCCTGCAGAAAGAGATTGGCAGGCTCGGCGCTGATCGGGAGCGCACTGAAAAGAAACTGTCAAATCCAAACTTTGTCGACAAGGCCCCGCAAGCCGTGGTGCAGAAGGAGCGCGTTAAACTCGAGGAGAGTAAAACTGCACTGGAGAATCTTCAGCAGCAGTTGGAAAAGCTGGCGGCTTTATAGCCTGCAGGGCGCAATAACCAACGGGCATTGCGCCGCATGGGAAGGTGCAATGCGCTGCGCTTATTGCACCCTACATCTCTATTCTCGTCGCCAGCCTGATCGGCATGCGCTTCTGCGGCAACCAACAGTAGGAAAACAATTCAATGACTACACCCCGGCAATCCCCGCAGGACAAGGCATTCATCAATCGCATGCTCGATGCCACCATTCGCATCAGCATGGTGCTGCTGCTGGCTTACTGGTGCTTGAAAATCATTTCGCCCTTCATCTTCCCCATCATGTGGGCCATTATCATCGCTGTAGCGATCTACCCGCTCTACGTGAAACTGGTCGCGGCCATGGGTGGACGGAAAAAAATGGCGGCTGCTCTGTTTGCCATCGCCGCGCTGGCTCTATTGATCGTGCCGACGATCAAGCTCAGCGCCTCCATGATTGATACGGGCCAGGCGCTGTCAGCAGCATGGGAGAGTGGAACACTGAAGATTCCGCCGCCAGCCGAAGGTGTTGCCGAATGGCCGCTGATTGGAGAGAAACTTCACAAATACTGGACGCTTGCCTCAGTCAACCTCGAAGCCGCCCTGAAACAGATCGCCCCCCATCTCAAGACGGCGGGAGGCTGGTTGTTCAGTGCTTTTGGAAACGCCGGTATCGGCGTTTTGCAATTCATCATCTCGATATTGATCGCCGCTGTATTTCTGGCGGGTACGCAAGCGGCGCACCGCTCTACCCTGGCAATCTCGTCGCGCATTGCCGGTGACCGGGGAGAGGAACTGGCCAGCATCTCCATAGCAACCATTCGCAGTGTCGCCCAGGGTGTCCTCGGTGTCGCAATTATTCAATCGTTGCTGGCCGGCATAGGCCTGCTGGTCATGGATGTCCCCGGCGCCGGCCTGTGGGCGCTGCTGGTGCTGGTCCTGGCGGTGGTCCAGCTGCCGCCGATACTGGTGCTCGGCCCCATTATCGTCTACGTCTTCTCAGTCGCCACCACAGGGCCGGCAATCGCATTTATGATCTGGTCTCTTATTGTCAGCGGCAGCGATGCTTTTTTGAAACCCCTGTTTCTCGGGCGCGGCATGGAGATTCCGATGCTGGTGATCCTGCTCGGCGCGATTGGCGGAATGATGACGTCAGGCATTATCGGCCTGTTCATCGGTTCAGTGGTGCTCGCGTTGGGTTACAAACTGTTTATGATCTGGCTAGATCCGGCAGATGCGGAACCGCCTGCTGAAGAATAAGAAAAGCTGCCTGATGCATCCGGTAGTATCACGCTCACGGAGCCGCTGACGATAAGATAGATGTACTGGTTGGGGCTATTTTCGTGGATCACCGTTTCGTGCAGAGAAACGCGTATCATTTCCCAGCCTCTTCGACCAACCGCAGGCGATCCGCATGCAGACCCTTCAGGAGATGATTTCGTACCAGTTGCTGTATGCTCATATTGTCTCTCGGCGTAGTTGTTTAAGGGGTTGTTGTGTGATTCAGCTCTGATCTGCCACCAACTGCTGCAGTGCGCGAAAATCGGTTTTGCCTGTTCCCAGCAGCGGCAGCTCTTCGACATGCAGGACCTTTGCCGGAACCGCTATGGCTGCGATGCCCTGCTGCTTCGCCCACTTGCCGAGAGCATCACGGCTGGCATCCGGATTGCTGCTGACCAGCACCAGCTGCTCGCCTTTCTTGAGATCCGGAATTGCCGCGACTCCATGCTGGTATTGCGGCCACAGATCCGCCGCCATCGCTTCGACTGCGGCCAGCGACACCATCTCACCGGCAATCTTGGCGAAGCGCTTGGCACGCCCCTTGATGGTGATAAACCCCATCTCATCGACCGTGACGATATCACCGGTGTCATACCAGCCGCCTTCGGGCGGATGCAGTGTGCCGGGTTCATCGGCCAGCAGGTAGCCGCTCATGACATTGGGAGCATGCACCTCCAGACGGCCACCCTCCTCGATGCCCGGCACTTTTTGCAGACGATACTCCAGACCCGGTACAAATTTACCCACCGAGCCTGTCTGATTGTACATGGGGCTGTTCAATGACAGGATCGGCGCCGTTTCGGTGGCGCCATAGCCTTCGAAGATACGCACACCGAACTGCTCGCTCCACTGTTTCCGCGTCTGCTCCCTGAGCCTCTCTGCACCGGTAAAGACATAGCGCAGACTGTAAAAGTCATAGGGATTGGCAAAGCGCGCATAGCCGGCCATGAATGTATCGGTGCCGAACATCATGGTCGCATTGGTGTCGTAGACCAGCTCGGGAACAATGCGATAGTGCAGTGGAGAAGGATAGAGAAAGATTTTCAGCCCCGAGAGCAGCGGCAGCAGCGTGCCGCAGGTGAGGCCGAATGAGTGGAACATCGGCAGCACGTTGAAGACGATATCCTTAGGGCCAAAATCGATCATCGCCCCGACCTGATAGCGATTTGCCTGCAGGTTGACGTGGCTCAACACCACGCCCTTGGGATGTCCCTCGGTGCCGGAGGTAAACAGAATCACAGCCGGACTCTGTGCATCCCGCTGTTTGCAACTCAGCACATATGCGAGACGCGGCATCAAACCACAGATGACTCCCATCAGCTTGACAGCAGCCCCCATCTCCTCAGCCACATCTTCCAGATAGATGAGCTCTATCCCCTCTGCCTGTATCGCTTCAGCCAGCTCTTCCAGCCCGCCGAGTTCGATAAATTTCCGCGAGCTGAAGACAGTTGTTACTCCCGCTGTTGTGCAGCCACTGAGCAGATTGAGGCTTCCGGTGGAGAAATTCAGCATGGTCGGAACCCGTCCGAATGCATGCAGTCCGAAAAAAGCCGTCACTGTTGCGACCGAGTTGGGCAGCAGCAGCCCTACGTGCTCACCGGCAGATGTCCTGTTTGCCATGGCGCGTCCCAGGGCAAAACTGCCGACCAGCAGTTTTCGATAGGCCACCTTCTCACGCTTGATATCTTCGAGTACAACATGTTTGGCGCCATGAATATCCCTGGCGTCGATCAGCGAGTGAAACAGGGTTTTTTGGTAATCGCTGGTCTCAAACATCATGTTCATCATCAGCTCGGTGAGGCGGCGACCCGCCCAACTGCGACGCTCGCGGCTTCTCAATCCAGCGGGAATATCCAGCTGAGTCGGCGGCAGGAAGTGTACCCGGATTTTGGGGAACCAGCGGATCTTGACCTTGCCTGCAAGCCGCGAAAACGGCGTGTACTGGGCGCCGTCAAGGCGCACAGGCACAATCATTGCCTGCGCCTTGTCAGCCACCATGCCCGGCCCCTCGAAAATCTTCATCATGGCGCCGGTGCGGGTAATGCGCCCCTCGGGAAAGATCACCACTTTCTCGCCATGCTTGACGGCATCGATGAGCGTACGCGTCGAAAGCGGATTGAGCGGATCGATGGGAATGGTCCTGGCCATGGAGAGAAAAAACTTCACCAGTCGATTGTTTGCCACCTCGGTATTGATTGCAAAAGTGAGGTCTTCAGGAACATAGGCCGCGATCAGCGCCGCATCAAGAAATGACTGGTGGTTGGAGACGATCAATACCCGCTCACCGGCGTCAGCCAGGTTTTTCAGCCCGGTGACCTCAACCCGGTAGAACATCTGCAGCAGCCAGGCGACAAACGAGCGCGCCAGGGCCCCGGGCAGCAGGCGAGTAATATAGATGGCGACCATGCCGTTGAGCAGTGCAATCACCAGGAAAATCTGCGGTATCGTCAGCTTCAATGAGAGCATGAAAACCACACCCAGTGCTGAAGCAACCATGAAGAGCGCATTGAAGATATTATTTGCAGCGATATTGCGGGCGCGATGCCCCTCCTTGCTGTGATACTGCAGCATTGTGTTCAGTGGAACGATGTATATACCAGCTGAGATGGCGATGAAAACAATATCGACGACAACTCTCCAGCCGCGAAAGTGGTCGAGAAACTGCGACACCGTGATCAGTTCCGAGCCACCAGATGTGAAACTGCGACTGGCCAGGAACAGGTCGATGGCAAAGAGCGTCATGCCCAGCGCCCCGAGGGGAACGAAGGTTGCATGCACCTCACCCTTGAGCATGCTGTTGCACAACAGCGATCCCAGCGCCATGCCTACGGAGAACAACACCAGCAGCAGCGTCGCCAGGTTTTGGTCACCGCCAAGCACCTCTTTGGCGAAAGGCGTGATCTCCGTCAAAAATGTGGCGCCAATGAACCAAAACCAGGAGATGGCCAGAATAATCAAAAAGATCCCTTTTTGACTCTTTGCGTAGCGCAGCATCTCCCAGGTCGAGGTGAAGACGTTGTAGTCCACCTTCAGTTCAGGAACCATCGGACCGGTCGATGGAATATAGCGGCTGGCTATCCACCCTGCCATGGCAACCGCGATGATCAGCAGTGACACCAGCATGGCGCCATTCTCTTCCAGGACGATTTTTCCGGCAATGGTGCCCAGCAGTATGGCGAGAAAAGTGCCTGCCTGCACCAGGGCGTTGCCTCCAAGCAACTCCTTTGGCTTGAGCTGTTCCGGCAGGATGCTGTACTTGATCGGGCCGAAAAAGGCAGACTGGGTCCCCATCAGAAACAGCAGCGCCATCAGGTACCACACGCTTTGCAGCATAAAGCCGACACCCGCCGCAATCATCAATCCCAGCTCTGTCAGTTTGAGCAGACGAATCTGCGCCACCTTGTCATACTTTTCGGCCAGTTGCCCGGCGCTGGCGGAGAACAGGAAAAAGGGGAAAATAAAGATTCCACCGGCCACTGCCACCAGCAGCGGGGCATTCAGGCCTGACTGATCTGCGAGGACAAAAGTGACCAGAAACAGAATGCCGTTCTTGAAGACATTGTCATTGAATGCGCCCAGAGACTGGGTGATAAACAGTGGCAGAAAACGCCGCTTGCCGAAGAGGTCGAATTGGTTATTTGACATAGTTGTATCCTGAAAGGATATTGGATTACACTGCGCTTTTTGCGCTATTGCGCCAGCAATTCTAACTGTAGAGAGATACTCACCACGAAGCACACGAAGATCACGAAGGCATTATTGTAAACAGTTGGTCCTTCGTGGTCTTCGTGTGCTTCGTGGTAAAAGTCTTTGAAAATATGGCATCCTTCATGACCAGTTTACAGTTTGTCATCTCGACGAAGGCCGTTCCTGTGCATCCTGCCCTCACGGCATTTGTACATCCATGTACGGCAGAGAGATCTTTATGCTCTGTGCGGCAAGATCCCTCGTCGTTCGTGCCTCTCTTCCCTCGGGATGACAAGGAAAAGTGTAAACTACTTTCAAGGCATAATGAAGGATGCCGAAAATATCGACATTTTATAGGCACATTGAGAATTGCTACTATTGCGCCCTACGCATTGACAGACTCAAATGATGCACAGAGTGATTGAAACGTTATCGCTTGCTTGCACCCATATCCCTGAGCAGTTTTTGATACTCCGGGTGATCACGCATCAAGCGCCCGGCCAAATCAACGAGGCGATCGACCTGCTCTCCTTCGAGTGAAAAGCTGGTGGGAATAGTGTTAAAAAATTCGATCTCGGCAGGATCTTTCAAGGTCGTAAAATCCAGCTCGATATAATAGGGGACAATTGTACGGCCTGGCGGCGAAACCAGTTTTGCCCATTTTTTTAATTCACTTTTCAGCAGCTCATTGGTTTCCGTATTATAAAGATGCAGCTGCATGTCTGTCAGCGCATTGAAGCTGTTGCCAATTGACGGCAATTGCCTGCTTTTGCCGATATCGGTCGGTGTAGATGTCGATGCATTGACAACAATAATAACAAAGCGCTTGACACGATTTTTGCGATCCAGCTCTCTGTAGCCAAGCCTGCTGGCCCCCTTGAGTTGAGCGACCCGGTGCAGGGTGCGCACCCCCAGGTTATCTGTTACACCGCCATCGACCAGCGTGACATAGGGCCTCTCCGGATGTTCGGCATAGTAGTTCATACTCTCCACATACTCTTCCAGGCGTTTATCATCTGAGCGTTTGGCGCGCTCTTCCGCATCTCGCAGCCACGCTGATTTGGAAACATGGCAATCTGAATTGCTCTGCAGCAGGATAGGGTCAAAAAGAATCGGCACGGCGGACGATGCAGCTACGGCCCTCGCGACCTTGAAGGTGGAGAGATCGGAGCAGAGCGCATCGAACTGCGGCTGGATAAAGACAAACTGGCTTCTGGAATTGAGATCGGAAGCATTGATAAGAATCAGAGGACCTTTTGTCTTCTCGAGATCGGCAAAGGTTTTTCCGTGAAAAATATGCTTGTCATAGTATCTAACCGCCTCCTCGGTGCGGCTTGTCGCTTTGATGGTGCGTCCGATGAAACCGGTAATACTCAACACCAGATCTTTCAGATCCGCCTGAACATCTTTTTTCAAGAAAACCTGTTCGTAGTCCTCGAAAATACGATCGCCAAAGAGGCCGTAATAGGCGGCGGTAAAGCTGCCGCCTGAGACGGAGCTGATTCGATCCACTTCATCCAGCATGCGCTGGCTGCCTCCTCTTGAGCGAATGCTGGTATCTCGCAACTCCTTCAAAACACCATAGGAGAGAGCCGCCGCACGCGTGCCACCGCCTGAAAAAGCAAGCACCAGCTCGGTTTCACCCCGCTCATAACCCCGGGCGTGCTTCTCCAGGCTGTAGCCATGCGGCCCGTCAGGAATATGCGCAAGCGGCTGGTTTTCTATTTTTCCAATAGAGGCGCAAGCTGTCATCAGCGTGACTACAGCGGTAAGCATGAAAGCAGGAATTAGTCGTTTGAAAGTGATGGTCACCTCTATATCCCTTGAAAACTTCAGTGATGCTGGAAATACGCCGCACAACTCCTAAATATTCGCCATCATCTGCTGAACGCTCTGCGACAAGCCTACAATCGACGGCCAGTCATAAGCAACAATGCTCTGTCCATGGGCGAGATTGTTGCGCAGCGACTCCACATTTTTTATCGCCCGGTCAGCCTCAGATCTGGAGTTGAAGCCAATCTTCTTGAGAATCTCCGTATCATTGAACAGCACTCTAGCCTTGTCACCCAGCTGCAGGCAATCGAGCAGATCACTCTGTTGTGAGATGCGCTGCCGCTCTTCACACAGCGCCTCGGCTTTTCTCAAACGTCCTGCCGGGCAGAGATCACGCCAGCTCTCATTCGGCCATTCTTTGCGGATCAAGGCGGCAAATTCCATCTCGATGATGGTGATCATGCCAAACAGCCACATTCTAACAATAGGCTTCTCCATGTCCGCACGGGTAATCACACCAACCACTTCATCGAGCAGCGTGAGAAAACAGTAGTCATGCCGGGTCAAAATGAGAATAACGTCCATCAGGGATGTATCGTCATACACCATCTGGTCATAACTAAAACTGCGGGCGCGCTGACCACATGCAGCGGAACTCAAATCGTCAATTCTAACATAGCCTGTAACCAGGCCATCCTGTTTGACGCCGGCAACCTGGACAAACTGCTCCTGCATCACCTCTTTTACATCAGATGAGAGCCGTTCGGCATCAAATGACCTCAGCAATTCCGCAACATCACGCGCTGTAAAATCCTCTTTGAAAATGCGTTGTACACGACGCTGGGAAAAGCCCTCTGCCCAGGGTTGCACCCTATCCTCCTCGACCAGCATCGAACCAGGCGGATGGTCCAGACCCAGTTTGCCGGAGCATCGGGATAACTCCCTGCCCGCCCTGCGCAACAGGGCTTCATCACCCTCCCCCAACACCTCCAGCAGCGCTGACATCTCCTGCAGATAGACCTTGGCAAATTTTGCGTCATGTTTGCAGATGTCGCGCAGGTTATCGATCAAATCGGCAAGCTTAACGCTTTTTGCGCGCACCGAAGCCCTGGCCAGATGCATCCGGTCAATACCTTTGCGTGTCGCACGGTTGCCATCCCCCGGTTTACTGATATCAGTCAACGCATAGACAAGATCATGCACCTCCTTGCCGAACTGCTGTTCAATATCATAGTGCGTAGCCGCTGTATCCTCGACCGTGTCATGCAGCCAGGCAGCAGCGATCATCTCCTCATCATCAGTGACGGATGACACAATGTGCGCCACGGATTTCAGATGAACCTCGTAAGGCTGCCTGGTGTATTTTCGGCGATGGTTGATACGCTGGTGCGCCAGGGTTGCAAAGTCTCTTGCCTGTTTGACTAATTCACTCATTTTTAGTGCCTGTTGCTGATAGGAGTGCGGGTAATTTCGTAATTTCTCAATAAGTCCGTGCAACGCTAATATCTGCGCGTTCAACTTTACCCCAGGCAAAATGAGTGCCGCGCTCCGCTCGCAATGACAATATGACTTAACAGCATCGCAGGCCGGATAAGGCGCTTTCACCGGTCTTTGATTCAATACGGATCTTGCAGCGCCGTCATCCGGCTTTAGGTTGCCGGATTTCGCTTCCGCTCATCCAGCCTACGGGTTTTTTCCTGCACGGAGTTAT
>JAYELV010000167.1:10530-13940 GCA_034717755.1 Pseudomonadota bacterium
TCAAAAAAAGCTATTCTTTAGCGTTTTACTAGGTTATTATATTGCTGTATTTAACACACACTTAACAAGGTAAGAAGATGAGTATTGAAATTCCCGAACGCGATGGTGATGGATATTTACGCAGCATGGATGACTGGACACTTGAAATCGGCAAGGCGATGGCCGAGGCCGATGACTTTGAGATCACCGATGCAATGTGGGAGCAGATTTTCAAAGCGCGTGAATATTACGAATCAGAAAATGTTGTGCCGCCGATTCGCAAGTTTGTCAAATATGTCGGCGTCGACAAGAAAGAGCTCTATATGCAGTGGCAAACAGGCCCCATGAAGCCAATTTCTAAATATGGCGGACTGCCAAAGCCAACCGGCTGCGTGTGACCGGCACAAATGCAATTCGCGGTCAGACGACCGCTCCTACGTTTATGGACAATATTTATTGTGGGAGCGGTCTTCTGACCGCGAAACAGACGGAGTTATTGAGATAATACGATAGGCGGTAATTTTTCAAAAAGCCCGTGTGAATGCAGTCATTGCGAGGGAGCTGAAAGGTAGCCCTCCGCAACGATAACCTCCTCGACAGAGACTCCCAGCGACTCCTTCAGCGCCGACTCTGCCTGCCGTAAACGCCCGTTCAACATCCCGTTACCGCTGCCCCCTGTCACAGGCAGTGTTATTTCAAGATCCCTGAAGAGCGCATACAGAGTCACATGACGCAGATCCATGGCTAGAAGCAGACGCTCATCTTCAACTTCCAGAATATATCCGGCCCGCTGCAATCCTGTCAGCAGAGATTGCAGTTGTTGAGCCGAACCCGTCTTGACGGCAGCGATTAATTCATCAGCAGAAACCTGTTCTCCGCGCTGATGGGCATGCTGCAGTTGCGCCAGCAGTTGCAGCGCCAGCTTCAATTGGACTCCATCATCAGCTATAGCCTCTTGACTACTGTCAAAAATTTGCAAACTGCAGGTAAATTCCGCTCCCAACAGAAAGATCACCCACGAAAGATAGACCCACACGAGGAAGATTGGAATCACGGCCAAGGTACCGTAGATTGCCTGGTAGCTGGTAAAGGTTGTGACGTAGAAGGCAAAAGCGTGTTTTGCCAGTTCAAACAGCACAGCTGCCAACAGACCCCCTGAGAGCGCATGGGAGAGTGGAACACGCCGGTTAGGAATAACCAGATACATCAGAAAAAAAGCCAGCATCGAGGCTGCCAGCGGGGCAAAGCGGATCAATCGCCTGCCAAGCCCCAGGGTCTCCTCCGCCTCCACAATCAGTGGCATCGAGATGATATAGGAGGTGACCGCCAGACTCAGGGCAAGCAACAGCGGACCCAGTGACAACAGCGCCCAGTAAATCAGAAATTGTTTGGCGAGGGTTCGCCGACGCGGCACCTCCCAGATGCTATTCAATGCCTGATCGATGTTTCGCATCATCAACAATGCCACAATGATGAGTGCTGCAAAACCGATGCCTGTCAGCCTGGAGGCCTTGCTGGAAAACTCCTGCAAATACTGCTGCACCTGCGCTCCGGCGGCCGGAACGAAGTTTTCAAAAATAAAATCCTGGATCATCTCTGCCATCTGATCGGCAACAGGAAATGCCGTCAGTATTGCCACCACCACGGTTGTCAATGGAACCAGTGACAACAGCGTGGTATAAGTCAGCGAGGCGGCATTCTGCAGCCCGTTGTGAGCACAGAAGCGCGTGGAGAGAAGTCTGATAAAACGAGAGGCCCTGTGAAAAAATTCCCTGGCGGCAGGTTTCAACATGAGGCTTGGTTTGTGCTGCTATGCGTGTCTTCTGCCGGAATGCTGAGGCATCTCCGAGGAACACTGACCGCCGACTTCAGAGAGTGCATCGATATCCAGTAACTTTATATTTTTTCGCTCTACCATGAGCAATTTTTTCTCCTGGAATCTGGAGAATGTACGGCTTACGGTCTCCACCGCCAGCCCCAGGTAGCTGGCGATCTCAGCCCGCGACATACTGAGGTTGAACTCTTTGGAAGAGAGTCCCCTGCTATGGTGACGTGAAGAGAGTGACACCAGGAAAGCAGCGACACGTTGCTCGGCGGAGTTGTTTCCCAGCAGTGCAACCATACCGCAATCATTGTGAACTTCCTTGCTCAGAAGGCGCAGCAGCTGATGCTGTAATCCGGGAATCTCTTCAGTCAGATGTTCAAGCTGCTCAAAAGGCACTTCGCAGGCAGAGGTCGTTTCAAGCACACTCACCGTGCAGTTGTAACATCCCGAATGAATCGCCTCCAGCCCGATGATTTCACCAGGTAGAAAAAAGCCAACGACATGCTCCATACCTTCACGATCCGCATAATAGCTTTTTACAGAACCGGATTTGACGACATAGAGGCCTCTGAAACGATCACCCTGCTGATACAGCAAATCCCCTCGATGGTAGGGTGTGCTTCGCTGCACGATGGAATCCAGTTTATCCACATCCTCGTCACATATTCCGACCGGCAGACACAGGCTGGAGAGATTGCAGGTTTTGCAATTGGCACGTTCTTTTAATAATGAAATTATGCCGGACTCTTTTCTCATATTTTTTGTCCAGATTATAATGATGTTTCCCGAGCCTATTTTTGCCTAAATACGACAAAAATACAATCAACAATAGAGCAGCAGCAGAACTGACTGGCAATTAGCCGAGATTCTCCCCATCAGATTGCGATACTATTCACATGAACAGGGTCAGCTACGAGAGACTATCGCCGATGAATGAGATACAACGTATTCCTGTCTGGAGCCGTGCTCTGCGCATCGCCCACTGGGTAATGGCTGGCGCAGTTGTGGTGCTGATAGCGACAGGCTGGAGAATGGTGAGCGACCCACTGCCGGCATCCACCCTGCTGGATGATCACTTCCTCGCTGCGGCATTTCTCATTCCCGCCTTACTGCTGCGCATCTATCTGCTCTTTTTTGGCACCGGCACTGATCATATCAGCGATTGTGAACCAGATATCAACCGCCTGCGCAGTGCTGCAGCGGTGCTCAAATACTACTTTTCACTCGGCCGAAGTCCACTACCCAACTGGTATGCGCATAATCCGTTATGGGGGCCAATCTATCTGTTGCTATTTTTATTTTTACTCATACAGATGCTCAGCGGAGCGTTTCAACAAAGCCACCCCTACCTTGGCATGCTCAACCTGCATGACATTCACATCATCGGCGCCTATGTCATCACCGGCTTTACTGTCATTCATGTTATCGCTGTATTTCTACATGACCTGGGAGGAAGCGGCTCGGATATCTCGGCGATGATCAATGGTCATCGCATCTTTGTGCTCAAAAAACCTGTGACGACACAGCAGTCAGGCGATACACAGAGTGTCTCATTGGATGAACTGAAGAGAAGCCTGAAGAATAGAAGGGAGCGGTAATATCATGC
>JAYELV010000168.1:0-3609 GCA_034717755.1 Pseudomonadota bacterium
GATAATCAAGGGCATGCCGGATTTGGGCTATCCTGATCCAATGAAATAACGGATGTCAGGGTATGTTCTTCTCCCGGCGCAAGCATGCGTGCATCTCCGGGAGCATTTGCTGTCTCTATACAGAGCATTGTTTTGTAGGCGTCATCTTCCATATCAGTCATCGCAGCGCACTTCTCTATCCAGGGATTCCATACAATAGCGGAAGAGGAGCCTTGTGCGCCAATATGCACTGTTCTTGCCTGATCATGCAGGGTCACCGGATAATCAATTCTCCGGTAGATGCGATCGACCTCTCCGGAAATAGCGATATTACCCTGCTGTGTGTACTCTTCCCCGGTGACCGTATCAAGATACGATTTTCCGGCAAACCCTTCAACATACACCTTGCCGATATCCTCAACTGCAAAGTAGCTATGCAGAGCAGCAGTGATCTCAAAGGGGTGTACATCGCAATTTCCGGTGGTAAGCGCGAGAGTCAGACTCCGGCCTATGGTGATAGCCATGAGCAGTTCAAACTTGTACGGCCACAGTTGCAGGCTGCCGACAGAAGGCAGCAGCTGCAATCTCACTTCGGTTGTATGCTCATCAATTTCCCTTGCCTCCAGCAATTCCCAGAGAGAAGTTCTGGCGAAGCCGTGTTGCGGCAACTCACTGTTATCCGGATGCTTGCCAAACCATGGCCAGCAGAGTGGAACCCCGCCGCGTATCGCCCTGCCGGTCTCAAAAAAACTTTTTTTACTGAGCCATAACAGAGGCGTTTCAGCTACAGGTTCATAGTGAAACAAATGCGCGCCCTGGAGCGCAATTTTTGCGCGAGCACTTGCATTACAGATCTCTACATAATTAAAACCATTAGCAAATTGCTTCTTTTCTATCATTTTTCTGTTCGCTCATCTGCTCTCGCAGACAACAATTGTATGGGAACCGACTTGAATGCTCTTTTCTCTAATCGCCTGTTGCTGTTCGGGCTCGATAATATCCCTGGAGATGGAATGCGCTGTGTTTACTGCCAGATGCCAGGTTCGGTCTTTCAACTCCGGCAACTCCATGGTGAGGTTCTGTTGCGACATATTGAAGATGATGTGCAGATCCTCTTCCTCCGACTGCACTCTGCTCAAGGTGCATGCAAGCACCCGGGCGGATGCGTCTGCCCACTGCGGTTCATGTAATTGCAGGCCATGCCAGGCAATATCCTGCAGGTTGGAAACATCACGCGTCGCGCCACTGAGATAGTGGCGTTGCATGAGAGATGGGTGACGTTTACGCAGCTGGATCATGCCTTGTGTAAAACTGAACATCCCGCGGTTTTTTTCCAGCAGGCTCCAGTCAAACCAGCTCAATGCGTTGTCCTGACAGTAGCAGTTGTTGTTGCCCTGTTGAGTGCGCAGCAGTTCATCGCCGGCAAGGATCATGGGAACGCCCTGGCTGAGCATCAGCACAGCCATGAAGTTTTTGGCCTGTTTCACTCTGAGCGCATTGACCGCCGGGTCATCGGTGACGCCTTCAGCACCGTAGTTCCTGCTGTGATTCTGGTTGTCACCGTCGCGGTTTTTCTCACCGTTGGCCTGGTTGTGTTTTTCGTTATAACTGACCAGGTCATAGAGGGTGAAACCATCATGAGAGGTAATGAAATTGACGGAGCTGATCGGTAGACGCCCTGAACCCTGGTAGAGATCGCTGGAGCCGGTCAGCCTGGTGGCCAATTCAGAAACCTTCCCCGGGTCACCCTTGATAAACTGCCGCATCAGATCGCGGTAGCGTCCATTCCACTCCGCCCAGCGAAATCCCGGGAAACCGCCCACCTGATAGAGTCCCGCCGCATCCCAGGCCTCGGCAAAGAGGCGGGTGTGGGCCAGGATATTGGAGAATTCAATATTCCAAATCACCGGTGCATGATACATAGGTGCGCCGTCTTCCCCGCGGGAGAGAATGGAAGCCAGGTCAAACCTGAAGCCGTCCACATGAAACTCCCTGACCCAGTACTCCAGGGATTTGAGGATGAAATTTGCCACCAACGGATGGTTGCAATTGACACTGTTGCCGCAGCCACTGTAATTTTTGTAGAGCTTCCTATCATGCTCTTCGAGGTGATAAAAACCGCTGTTCATCAAGCCCTTGAAGTTAATCACCGGGCCATCCTCTCCGCCCTCCGCGGTATGATTAAACACCACATCGAGGATGACGCTAATCCCGGCCCGGTGCAGCGCCTTGACCATATCGCGGAACTCATCCCGCTGGCCTCCGGAGAACGGATCAGTGCAGTAGCCCGGATGTGGACTGAAAAAAGAGTGGGTGGCATAGCCCCAGTAGTTCTTCAGTCCAAGATCACGTGCATTGTCCGGCAGATCCTGCTCATCAAACGCCATCACCGGCAGGAGTTCCACTGTGGTCACCCCCAGCTCTTTGAGATAGGCAACCTTCTCTATAATTCCTGAAAAGGTTCCAGGGTGGGCAACCCTTGCCGAGGGGTGGCGGGTGAAGCCTCCCACATGGAGCTCATAAATGATCTCCTCTTCACAGGATTGCCGCAGCGGTTCATCCCCTTCCCAGTCATAGCTGCTTGGCGGCAGGACCATTGCCCGCATGGATGCTGCGCCCTTCTGCTGTTCGCTGTCGCGGTTATACTTTCTTCTCCACAGCAGGTCAGTGACTGCATATGCCCTCGGATCCAGCAGTTCAACGTCGGCGTCAAATCGACTCCCGGGATCATCGTTATCCGGGCCGTTAACCTTCCAGGTGTAGGAGATATTCTCCTCGCCGCTCATCCCCTCGATAAACACATGCCAGAAGAAGAAGCTTCGATTAACTGTTGGATCGAGGTCGACAACCTGAAACGGGCTGACGGAGTCCGGTTTTTCGTAAAGCAGGAGTGAGACAGCGGTTGCATGCCGGGAAAAGAGGGAGAAGTTGACGCCCCCATTTACGGCGGTGGCGCCTGCTGGATAACGATGTCCGATGCCGACCGCATAGGGTTTCATATCATTTTTTCTCCTGCAATTCAGGGGGACAGTATACTCATTGTTAACATCTCAATAGTACCGTGCAGGAAGTAGGATTGGGAGTCTGCTTTTCAGGGCTGTATAAAACAGGGATGTTTTATCAGAGCATACAGGGACGTATTCACGCGTCCCTGAAAGGCTGATCCCGATTCTACGCAAACTCGAATAATACACGGACTTATTGAGATATTACACTCATTGAAGCGATCCGTTATTAGGAAATAGGTATGCTTCCCCCTGAATTCTCCAGATGCCGGGATGAGCCGAACAGCGCGAACAGCGCCATCGGGATCAGCATGGCGTAGAGACCTAGAATCACCGGCACGCCGGCAATCCTGGTGTAGCCCATGACCTCGGGAATAGTCAGTGCGGCGATCAACTCGTTCGGGATCTGCGCCCTATTGATTGGCAATACTCCCTCTGCATAAACGACAAACGAAAACCATCATAAACGGCATCTGGATGAGGAAAAAAGCGGCGGCGAATACAACCAGTTCTGTATTGCCAAGCAAGGTTGCACCGACAACTGTCACTATCCCCAGATTTCGTACGCTGAACTCGACCATCAAAGTGAATCTATCCGCGGGATTGGCTTTCAAAGCAGCGCCAA
>JAYELV010000169.1:0-3600 GCA_034717755.1 Pseudomonadota bacterium
CATCAGCCGTGCTCACCCGTACATCCGACAAGGTGAACGAGCAGAAGCTGCTGTTTCTCAGCCGTTCCGGCAGCGGCGCCAAATACCTGGGGCAGAATATAGAGTTCTGGACAAAAGGCTCTGAAGCCCTGGTCACATGGGGAGTCATCGATACGCATGAATTTAAATGCAAGCTCGATGCAGAAAACACGGGTGGAATCTAATCGGGCGAATAGCGCTTGCCTGCCTCTTTCCCTGCACCAGTGCTGACAAGCCACCCCGTCCAGGCTATCATTTCGTCAAGCAGGCAGCGGTAACACATCAATTTCCCATGTTTGCAACAAGAGAATTATCAATGTATAGTCTCGCATTATCTGAAAAAAGAAACGCGAAGCCCTATGTCTGCACATAAGATCCCGATTCTGAGTATCTCCATTATTGTCACTGCACTCGCTGGAACGTCACCTCACACTTCGGTTGCGTCCTCGCTGTTCGGATCCATCTCTTTCAACGGCAAATCGGTTGCTGTTCCCTATCTGACTGAAAAAAAGAAGCCGCTGGATAAGGGAGGCTACAAATCCAACAGGGCGGGAGGGCTGCAAAGCCTGGATCTTGATCTTATTCTGAAGTCCCGTTCAAAAGGTCTTGCCTCAAAATTAAAGCACAGGCCATACGCAGCTATCATCACTGAGAAATCGAACAAATATGGTGTACGCGTGGAACTCGTACATGCCGTCATCCAGGCGGAGTCATCCTATAATCCGAGGGCGGTGTCGCATGCAGGTGCGGTAGGCCTGATGCAGTTGATGCCGGCAACCGCCAAACGCTTTGGCGTCAGCGACAGCAAAAACCCGCGGCAAAACATCGATGGCGGCGTACGCTATTTGAAGTTCCTGCTCAATTATTTCGACAATAATCTAAAGCTTGCAGTCGCCGGTTACAATGCCGGTGAAAATGCCGTGATCAGGCATGGACGCAAGATCCCGCCTTACAAGGAGACGCGGCGATATGTTACGAAAGTGATGAAGTATCTGCGCCGTAACCAGATCAGCAACCAGTCGTAATCCACCCCGGGAAACCAGCCCAAAGGATTCTTTTGATCAGCTGAGGGCACAAAAGAGTTGCGCCTCTCTCTTCGCAGGTCGCATCGCAGCCGCTGTCTGGAACAAACCAGGCACAGGTTCGCCATGGCAACCGCATGATGACACTTTCCCCAATCTCAATGTATTCTCCCGCACAATCACCTTATTCCCGCAGGAGCACATACAAACCCAGTGCGAAGCCCCTCCTGACGGTGATCTACCGATGACAAGCAGATGATCAAATTGTCTGCCGACTAAACTCAACATCACACACCCCCTGAATCACAAATAGTTGAGCATACTGACAAAGCAGAAACGCAGACGAATTCAGTCACTTCAACGCAAAATCCCATAACGCCATTGATCTCTATGCCCAACAGATTGGCAGCAGGAGAGATATCACCCGGTGAAACTGAAGTGCGATGCGAACAACGCCCACTTAAAACCAATCCACAAACATAAGTTTATAGTATATTGATAGAAAGTCAATGTAACTATTTGAATAATATATATTAGAGTTGGAATAATCACTATGCGGTCAGGCTTCGAGCCAGGGCCAGAGCCACTCTCTGCAGCTCTTCAGGGCGGTGGTAGGCATGTGGAGAGAGCCGCAGTCGTCCATCCCGTGCCAGGGTGTTTACCGATTCACATTTCAGCCCCTGAAACACGGCATCGGCGGCAACATCCGGGTGGGTGAGTGAGACGATTCCGGACCACTCACCCTCGCCGCGCGGACTGTGATTTTGAAACCCGTGGCGCTCAAATATTGCGATCAGTTCATCGCTATACTGACGAATTTTTTCAGCAAGATTTTCCCGGCCAAAGCCTGCCGCGAGTTCCAGCGCCGCATGCAGTCCCGCGCAGCCGGCGAGATTGGGCATCGATCCTTCAAAGCGGCGGCCATCCTCGAGCAGGTCGAAGTGGTAGTCGAGAAAATTGAATGGGTCTTTCACCGACGAGGCTCCCGGAAAGAGCGGCCGGAGGCGGTCGCGCAGCCCGGGCGAGCAGTAGAACATGCCGATGCCGGTCGGCCCCTGCAGCCACTTGTGGGAACCGAAGGAGAGCGCATCGATCCCCCACTTGTGAATCTCGATCGGGAAGATGGAGAATGCCTGGAAGGCATCCACCACCAGCAGGCAGCCGGCTTCCCGGCAGAGTCTGCCGAGCGCTTCGAGGTCATGGCGATATCCTGAAGAGAACTGCACGTGAGAGACGGCAACCACGCGGGTTTTCTCTGTGATCGCTGCGGCATAACGCTCGACCGGTATGCGGTTGTCTTCGTCCGGATCCACCCACACCAGCCGCACACCCTTGCGTTTCTGCGCCCACCAGGGATAGACATTGGCGGGGTATTCGACAGAGCAGAGCACCACTTCGTCCCCCGCTTCCCAGGGATACCCCTCGGCCACCATGTTGATGCCGAAAGCCGTGCCGGATGTAATGGAGAGGTTCTCCCCCTCGCAGCCAAGCATCCGTGCGGCCAGTGATTTCATATCCGTAGCGCGCTGAAACCGCTCATCGATCCGCACAGCGCCAACGTCACCCATCTCGGTTGCGTATTCGGTCATGGCGCGCGCCACAGAACGGGAAGTTCGGGAGATTCCGGCATGGTTCAGCCACAAAGTCTCCGAGGTGGATTCGAACTCACGACAATAGCTATCCCAATCCATTGAGTGTGGTTTCATGGGTTTCTCCTGTTGGGAATTAGGGGACAGTATACTGATTAATGGACAGGAGTTATCAAGCATTTAGTCGTGAGCAGGCAAACTCTATAGAACAACTGATTTAGGAAAACAATGATCCAAATCAATAAGAACGAATAAATAAAAAACAAATCCACGTTTTATTAAGGTAGAGTTTATCGTCTATACATTGATAATTCGCAATAAAAATCAAAAGTGAAATTATCGCCTGACCTATCATTCAACGGAAGCACATGTGCCTATCTGCAGCCTGGTTATTCAAGCCAAACCCCAACTTTTAAGCAGCGTTAGCGCATCACTCAATGCGATGCAGGGCGTTGAAATCCACGTGCAGGGAGAAACTGGAAAGATGGTCGTCTCTATTGACCACCCCAGCCGTGAATATTGCAGTGACGCCATGACAAAGATGTCGCTAATCGACGGTGTCATGAGTTCATCCCTGGTATTTGAATATCAGGAAGAGCTGGAAAAAGACCAGACGCCACAAGAGCTGGCGCCAATAGCACGACCTGAATCAATCAAGTTTAAACCCACCATCCAAGAGAAAACCGAATGAAAATATCCAGACGTGACTTTATAAAATCGCAGGCAATTACCGCTGCGGCAGCAACCGCAGGACTTACGCTGCCGGTGTCGCAATTGGCTCATGCAAAAGAGGATGAAGACGCTGAGATCCGCTGGGACAAGATCCCGTGCCGTTTTTGCGGCACCGGCTGCAGTGTGCTGGCCGGCACCCGGGAGGGCCGTATCGTTGCCACCCAGGGCGACCCGGATTCGGACGTCAACAAAGGGCTGAACTGCATCAAAGGCTATTTCCTCTCCAAGATCATGTATGG
>JAYELV010000170.1:0-13737 GCA_034717755.1 Pseudomonadota bacterium
GCACCGAATTAACCGGCCACTGCGGGATGCTCAATCTGATCGGTGAAATACCGGATATCGATGCCGTGCTGGCCATACCAGGCGCGCATCTGCATCTCTACGGCAAGGCGCCGCAGCCCGGGCGCAAGCTCGGGCACATCACTCTATGTGCGAAAACCGAACAACAGCTGAAGCAGCTCTTGACACGAGTGCCCGGCATTTAGAGCAACCAGCATTCTAAATGAAGAGAGAAACTCACCACGAAGGACACGAAGAGCACGAAGGAGTTTTTGTAACCAGTTGATTCTTCGTGGTCTTCGTGTGCTTCGTGGTAAAAGTCTTTTAAGATCTCAATATTTTATTGGTACATTGAGAATTGCTAGACGGCCATCCATGCTGTTGACGGCCCCGAGGATAATCGGTAAATTATCCCGATTGCACTCTCCGTGTTGAATGAGGAGCACCTGTTATCAATGATAGCTTTTCTCTACGGCATAATTCTGTTTGTATTCTGGCTGCTATTGTCAGGACATTTTGACCCCCTGTTGCTCGCTTTGGGGCTGGCGTCCGTTGCCTTGACAATTTTTCTGATGAAACGCATGAAGTTTATCGATTATGAATGCTACCCTCTTCTCTCCTTACGTTTTCCGGCCTTTCTTGTCTACATCTTCCGGGAAATCGTGAAAGCAAACATCGATGTCATCAAACGCATCATCACATTCAAAAGAGAATCAATCAGCCCGCAACTGATTGAAATTCCACTGCCGCAAAAAACCAACCTGGGGCGTGTGATTTACGCGAATGCCATTACCCTGACACCCGGCACCGTGAGTGTGGAACTGAAAGATGAGACAGTGATTGTGCATGCGCTGACACAGGAGGCGGCTGACGATCTTTCCAGTGGCGAAATGGCCAGGGCTGTCCCGGACCAGGTCATCGATAAGCAGGCTAGCTAAATTGGATTTGAATAACAACCTGATGTTTGTAGCAGCAACCCTGGCGATTCTCGTCACCATGGGGCTGGCGCTGGCACGGGCGCTCATGGGTCCCACTGTTTACGATCGTATTGCGGCAATCAATATGTTCGGCACCAAGACCGTGTTGCTCATTGCTGTGCTGGCTTTTATATCAGGGCGGATGGACATCCTGGACATTGCCCTGGTCTACGCGTTGATCAATTTCATCGGTGTGGTAGCGGTTTTGAAATTAGTTCAAAACGGGGATTTTCACTCATCCCCGGGTGAGGAAAACACATCATCAAAGGCAGACCGGGGATGATCATCGATGTTTTAAGCTGGATATTCCTTGTCAGTGGTGGACTGGCCGGTATTGCCGGTGCAGTTGGAATACATCGATTCCCGGATTTTTACAGCCGCCTGCATGCCACGGGAATCACCGACACCCTGTGCGCCATGCTGATTCTTCTCGGCCTGGGCTTGCAGGCCGGACTGAGTCTTGCCGCATTCAAGCTCGCACTGATTTTTATTTTCCTCTTTTTCACCAGTCCTACCGCTTCACATGCATTGGCAAATGCAGCGATGCACGGCGGTCTTAAACCCAAACTGGATAGCTCCGCCGGGGAAAAATCGTGATTGACGTTTTTATCGATGTAATCCTGTTGGCTTTTCTTGCGATTACCGCGGTCTCCATCGTCCGCATGACAAATCTTTTTGCCATTATCATGCTGTTTGGCATTTTCAGCTTTCTATCCGCCGCCATGTTTGTGGTCATGGATGCCGTTGATGTGGCTTTCACCGAGGCGGCTGTCGGCGCCGGCATCTCGACTGTGCTGATGCTGGCAACGATTGCACTCACCAGGGACCACCATGAAAAAGCATCTGTTAGCCATCGCCCCTGGTTGCCGCTGACAGTTGTTATCGTCACCGGCGCCGCACTGGTTTACGGCACCCTCGACATCCCCGGCTTTGGTGACCCCGAAGCACCGGCGCAAATGCATGTGGCGCCCTACTATATCGAAAGGTCCGTGGCGGAAACCGGGGTGCCGAACGTCGTCACAGCGGTGTTGGCGAGCTATCGCGGATTCGATACCCTGGGTGAGGTCATCGTTGTCTTTACCGCAGGGATTGCGGTCATGCTGTTGATTGGCGGCAGACGCCGCAAATCAAATGCCGGCAGCAACGAAGGAGATGAAAATGACAAATAATCTTATCCTTCGGGTGGTCTCAAAATCACTGATCCCACTGATTATCGTCTTTGCACTCTATGTGCAGTTCCATGGTGATTATGGCCCCGGAGGCGGGTTTCAGGCGGGGGTTATCATGAGCGCCGCCATCATACTCTATGCACTGGTGTTCGGACTCGATGCCGGGGAACAGGTGATCCCGTCAACCATGTTGCGCATTCTTGCCAGCCTCGGGGTGCTCATCTATGCCGGCGTCGGCGTTGTCACACTGTTCCTGGGAGGCAATTACCTCGACTACTCCGTTCTGGGCGGAACCCGCGTCGCGGGGCAGCACCTCGGAATCCTGTTAGTGGAACTCGGTGTGGGAATGACCGTTTTTTCTGTCATGCTGATTATTTTTTTCGCCTTCGCCGGCAGGGGCAGACCCTAGTGGATTTCATTATTGGCCACTACAACTACTGGATTGCTATTTTCCTGATGATGACAGGTTTTTACACCGTCATCAGCCGCGGCAATCTTGTCAAAAAGATTATCGGCTTGAATATCTTTCAGGTTTCAGTGTTTTTGCTCTATATCAGCATGAGCACTGTGAAAGGAGGTGCTGCGCCCATCATTACTGAAGGAGTCAAACTCTACTCCAACCCTTTGCCCCATGTGCTGATCCTGACTGCGATTGTCGTCGGGGTTGCCACAACCGCGCTTGGACTGGCGCTGGTGGTGAGGATAAAAGAGGCCTACGGCACCATCGAGGAAGATGAAATACACCAGCAGGATCACTCGTTGTGATGCAGGGTCATCTCAGCCTGCTGCTGGTCATTGTTCCTCTCATTGCGGCTCCAGTTGCAGCCATATTGCCACGCGGTCGATGGTCCTGGGCGCTGGCCCTGATGGTTGCCGCCATCTGCGCCATCCTCGCCGGCGTGCAATTGTGGGCGGTTGTTCACGATGGAGTCATCAGCTACGAACTTGGCGGATGGGCGCCGCCATGGGGAATCGAGTATCGTATCGATGCAGTCAATGCCATGGTGGCGATGATTGTTGCCGGCATCGCCGCCATCACCCTGCCCTACGCCCTGTTGAGTGCGGAAAAAGAGATACCCGAGCATCAGCTGCCGCTCTTTTACAGTGCTTTTTTACTCTGTTTCGCGGGTTTACTGGGGATTACGCAAACCGGTGATATTTTTAACCTGTTCGTTTTTCTGGAAATATCTTCACTCTCATCCTATGCGCTGATCAGCCTCGGACAAAAGCGCCAGGCGCTGACATCGGCTTATCAATACCTGATCATGGGGACGCTGGGAGCCACTTTCTTTTTAATCGGCGTGGGCCTGATCTACTCGCAAACCGGCACCTTGAACATGATGGATCTGGCACTGCGATTGCCTGAGGTATCCGGCCTCAAGACCGTACACACCGGCTTCGCTTTTATCATGATCGGTTTCGCACTGAAACTGGCGCTTTTTCCTCTGCATCTGTGGCTGCCCAACGCCTACACCTACGCACCAACGGTGATTACCGTATTTCTTGCCGCTACCGCGACCAAGGTAGCCCTTTATGTGATACTGCGTGTTTTGTTTAGCGTTTTTCCCCTCGACTTTGTGTCAGCCACACCCACGGGGGATCTGTTTCTCTTATCTGGCATGGCGGGGGTCATCAGCGCCTCGATTTATGCCATTTACCAGGTGGATGTCAAACGCTTACTGGCCTACTCCAGTGTCGCGCAAATCGGCTATATGGCCCTGGGCATCGGTTTTGCTTCGAGCCTGGGCGTGACCGCAACCATTATTCATCTTTTCAACCATGCCCTCATGAAAGGCGCTCTGTTTATGGCGGTCGGTGCGATCATCTATCGCATCGGCTCCTGTCACATGGATAACATCCAGGGATTGGGACGGCAGATGCCCTGGACCTTTGGCGCCATTGTCATTGGCGGTTTGAGTTTGATCGGTGTTCCCGGGACTGCCGGGTTTATCAGTAAGTGGTACCTGGTATTGGCGGCAATGGAGCAGCAGGCCTGGATAGTCGTCGCCGTGATTCTTATCGGCTCGCTGCTCGCCGTGGTCTACATCGGAAAAATCATTGAGGTCCTCTATTTCAGAGCGGCAACGGAAACCCACCTGGCTGTGAAAGAGGCGCCTATGCTGCTGCTTGCTCCGACCTGGGTTCTGGTTATTGCAAATATCTATTTTGGCCTGAACACAGAACTGACGGTAGGAATTGCACAACGCGCCGTACAGGTATTGGGAGTGACGCCCGGATGAGCGCGTCTACACTGCTTGTTGTCACCCTGCTGTTACCACTGCTGGGTGCAGTCGGGATCATTTCCGCGCGACGTTATCCCAATGTACGCGAAGGTGTGACACTGGTTACAGCTTCACTGGTTGCGATGCTGATGGTGGTCATCGCCAGTCGGTTTCTGCAGGGAGAGGAGTTCTCCCTGAGTATTGCCGAACCCATACCCGGTATCAGCATTGCCTTTAAGATCGAGCCCCTGGGAATGCTGTTTGCGCTGGTTGCCGGGCTGTTATGGATCGTCACCTCCATCTACGCAATCGGATACATGCGCAGCCACAACGAGAAGCATCAAACCCGCTTCTACGCCGCATTTGCGGTTGCCATCTCCTGCACCCTGGGCGTCGCCTTCTCCGCCAACCTGTTCACCCTGTTTCTTTTTTACGAGTTGTTATCACTCTCGACCTATCCGCTGGTCACCCACACCGGCACCGACGCAGCAAAAAAGGCGGGGCGAATCTATCTCGGCATACTACTGGGCACCTCCATTGGCCTGTTGCTGCTGGCTATACTCATCACCTGGTTCGTATCGGGCAGCGTCACCTTTCAGCAAGGCGGTGTTTTAGCGGGAAAACTTGACCCTGCCTGGGGCGGTCTGCTGTACGCGTTGTTTCTGTTCGGCATTGGTAAAGCGGCACTGATGCCGGTTCACCGCTGGCTGCCTGCAGCAATGGTTGCGCCGACTCCTGTGAGCGCCCTGCTGCATGCCGTGGCTGTGGTCAAAGCCGGTGTATTCACCCTGCTCAAAGTGACTATTTATATCTTTGGCAGTGATTATATTCTGGGCAATGATATCACCGGTGTCCTCATCTGGGTGGCGGCGGCAACCATTCTGTTCGCCTCCCTGATCGCAATGACGAAAGATAATCTCAAGGCGCGTCTGGCCTATTCCACCATCAGCCAGTTGAGTTACATTGCGCTGGGCGCCATGTTGGCAAGCAAATCCGGGCTTATTGGCGCCTCCATGCATATCGCCATGCATGCGTTTGCGAAAATCTCGCTGTTCTTTGCAGCCGGCGCCATCCTTGTCATGACCCATAAAAAGCTCATCAGCGAGATGGACGGACTGGGACGGGCCATGCCTGTCACCTTTGGCGTGTTTCTCATTGGCACATTGAGCATTATCGGGCTGCCGCTCTTTGGCGGCATGTGGAGCAAATGGTATCTTGGCCTGGGAGCCGTCGAAACGGGGCAACTGCTGCTGCTCGGCGTGCTGATGCTGAGTTCGTTACTCAATATTGCCTATCTGCTGCCTATTCCTGTTCGCGCCTTTCTCAGTAAGCCTGCCGGTGGCAGGCACTACAGCGAAATCAGAGAGGCGCCCAAAAGCATACTGCTGGCGATGATGATCACCTCGGTGACATGCATTTTACTGTTTTTCTACCCGGATCCCTTTTATCAACTGGCAAGCATGGCTGCCGGAGGTCCCTGAGATGTCTGAGTCGGATCAAAAAAAGCATCTATTCGATAATCCGAGAAATGTAGAGCGCCTGTTAAATGGCTTTTATCTGATCTGCGTGCTACTGGTCATCGCCGATTTCATCATCCATCGCCATACGACGATGGCATGGGAGAAGATACCGGCATTTTATGCAATCTACGGCTTTACAGCCTGCGTCGTTCTGGTCATAGTCGCGAAACTGATGCGCAAGGTAGTTATGCGTAAGGAAAATTATTACGATGAGTGAGTTGCCACCATTCGCTCTCTTTTTTTTGGCCGCCATGCTGGTGCCGGCAAGTCGCGGCCTGGCGCGTAAAATCATTCTACTGGCGACTCCCGTTGTTGCAGCCTTGCACATATGGCTGAATATTGACATTGGAGTGCTGTCGACTTACCCGGTACTCACTGTCGAATTGACCTTTTTGCGGGTAGACAAACTCAGTCTGCTGTTTGCCTACCTGTTCTGCCTCGCCAGCTTTATCGCCACTATCTTCGCCCTGCAGGTGAATGACACCAAGCAGGAGATCGCCGCATTAGTCTATGCCGGAAGCGCATTGGGCGCAGTGTTCGCCGGGGACCTGATAACCCTGTTTATTTTTTGGGAACTGCTGGCCATCAGTTCCGTTGTCTTTATCTGGGCGCGCGGCACAGAGCGAGCTATCGATGCCGGTATGCGCTATCTGATCTTTCAGGTCATGTCGGGAGTTTTTTTATTGGCCGGCGCGCTGGTGCATTATCAGAGCACCGGTTCTCTGGCCTTTGATCATATCGGTCTGGGAAGCATGGCAGGCTGGTTGATCTTCATCGCCTTTGGAATCAAGAGCGCATTTCCCTTTCTGCACAGCTGGCTTACCGACGGTTATCCGGAAGCAACGGTAACAGGCACGGTATTCCTGTCGGCATTTACAACCAAGGTAGCGGTCTATGCCCTGGCAAGAGGTTTTGCCGGTGAAGAGATATTGGTCTACATCGGCGTCACCATGGCCTGTTTTCCAATTTTCTATGCCGTGATTGAAAATGATCTGCGCAGGGTGCTGGCCTATAGCCTGATCAACCAGGTCGGCTTTATGGTGACCGGTATTGGCATTGGAACCGCCCTGGCGCTGAATGGCGCAGTGGCGCATGCCTTTAGCGATGTGATTTTCAAGGGCCTGCTGTTTATGACGATGGGCGCCGTACTGCATCGCGTGGGCCATATCAATGGTTCCGGCCTGGGTGGTCTCTACAAGAGCATGCCAAAAACCACTGCATTGTGCATTATCGGCGCCTTGTCGATCTCCGCGTTTCCACTCTTCAGCGGCTTCGTCAGCAAGTCCATGGTCATGACAGCCATGGTGATGGAAGGCTATGATTTTCTATGGCTATTCATGTTGTTTGCCTCGGCAGGGGTATTCCACCATGCAGGCATCAAGATTCCCTACTTCGCGTTTTTTGCACATGACTCCGGCCTGCGGCCCGGGGAGGCGCCTGTCAATATGTTGATCGCCATGGGACTGGCTGCCGCACTGTGCCTGTTTATCGGCATGCAGCCACAGTATCTCTACTCACAACTGCCGTGGGAGGTCGACTACTGGCCTTATGATGCAACCCATGTGCTGACACAGTTGCAACTGCTGTTCTTCTCCGCACTGGCATTCGTGTGGTTGAACAAGCGCGGCATCTATCCACCGGAATTGCGCTCAGTCAATCTGGATGTAGACTGGATCTATCGGAAATTCCTTCCAGCGGGAATTCATCGCGGCGTGATCACTTTTCGTCATGCCAGAGAATCCATGATGTCGGCGCTGGTTGCCGGCATGCACAGTATGCGTCACTCTTTTTCCCAATCCTCGATGGCCAAATATTATCTCTCTGAAAGCTGGCCGACGGGCAGCATGGTGTTATGGATTTCGATTATTCTGGTTGCTTATCTGCTGCTGGATATTTTTGTGTACTCTTAGATCATGCGAAAAAAACTCCCTTTGTGGGCATGTTTGCATTACACTTGCCGACAGGATGATTTAGCAGCCTGATAAATGCGCGCGATCTTTGTGCGAATTTATGAAGCTGAAACGTCATCTGATAATAAGCCGCAACCTCCTCAGTGAACATAAAAAGGTGTTCGGCAATAAACTTAACCATCAAGCGGAGATACACTGATGAGTGACAACTCAGCATCTGCATACTGGAAAGCGAACTTAAGGCTGGTTGCCTTTTGTCTTGCCATCTGGTTTATCGTTTCCTACCTGTTTGGCATCATCCTCGTGGAACCCCTCAATGAGTACCGTCTCGGCGGCTATAAACTGGGATTCTGGTTTGCCCAGCAGGGCTCCATCTACACATTTGTGGTTCTGATCTTTTTCTACGCCTGGCGTATGAATGCCCTCGATCGCAAATTTGACGTCCACGAAGAGTAGGAGCTAAACACATGGAACTACAAACATTAACTTATATTGTAGTGGGCATGACATTTGCCCTCTATATCGGCATCGCCATCTGGGCGCGGGCTGCAACCACCGGTGAATTTTATGTTGCCGGCAAGGGCGTACACCCGGTATTGAACGGCATGGCGACCGGCGCCGACTGGATGTCCGCTGCCTCATTCATCTCCATGGCGGGTCTGATCGCCTTCAACGGCTACGGCGCATCGGTGTTCCTGATGGGCTGGACCGGCGGCTACGTGCTGCTGGCGATGCTGCTGGCCCCCTACCTGCGCAAGTACGGCAAGTTTACGGTGCCGGAATTCATCGGCGACCGCTTCTACTCGAGGACCGCCAGAATCGTCGCGGTGCTGTGCCTCATCATCGCCTCCATCACCTATGTTATCGGTCAGATGAAAGGCATCGGCGTGGCATTCTCGCGTTTTCTCGAACTGCCATTTGATACCGGTCTCTATGTCGGCATGGCGATTGTCTTCTTCTACGCCGTGCTCGGCGGCATGAAGGGCATCACCTATACGCAGATCGCTCAATACTGCGTACTGATTTTTGCCTATACAGTTCCTGCGGTATTTATCTCCCTGAACCTGACCGGCAACGCTTTTCCTCAAGTTGGACTCGGCAGCCAGATGGCGGACGGCACCTACCTGCTGGATAAACTCGACCTGGTGGTACAGGATCTTGGCTTCGATAAATACACCACGGCGGGAATGGAGAACAAGCTCAATATGTTTGTCTATACGCTGACGCTGATGATCGGTACTGCGGGCCTGCCGCATGTCATCATCCGCTTCTTTACGGTGCCGAGCGTCAAGGCTGCGCGTTTCTCAGCCGGTTGGGCGCTTGTTTTCATCGCCCTGCTCTACACCGTTGCACCCGCAGTTGGCGCCATGGCGCGTCTGAACCTGACAACAACCTTTCAGGGAGAAGATGGTCAGGGCATGGTGTATGAAGAGCGTCCGCAATGGGTCAAGAACTGGGAGAAGACCGGCCTGCTGAAATTCGAAGACAAGAATGGTGATGGCAAAATTACCTATGTCGCGGATAAAGCCACAAACGAAGTTGTCAAGATCGATAAAGACATCATGGTGCTGGCCAACCCGGAGATCGCGAAACTGCCCAACTGGGTAATTGCGCTGGTCGCCGCCGGTGGTCTTGCTGCAGCGCTGTCCACGGCCGCTGGTCTGCTACTGGCGATTGCCTCGTCCATCTCGCATGACCTGTTAAAAGGCGTCTTTATGCCGAAAATCTCGGAGAAGACAGAGCTGTTGGCAAGCCGTATCGCCATGGCCGGAGCCGTCATGGTGGCCGGGTACCTGGGGCTGCATCCGCCTGATTTTGCAGCCGGCACCGTGGCGATCGCTTTCGGTCTGGCGGCCTCCTCGCTGTTTCCGGCGCTGATGATGGGCATCTTCTCCAAGCGTATCAACAGAAGCGGAGCCGTGTGGGGGATGCTAGCCGGTCTCGGCGTCACCATGCTGTATGTGTTCCAGCACAAGGGCATCATGTTTGTACCTGGCACAGCCTTCCTCGGCGACATGCAGCCAAACTGGTTCTTCGGCATCACACCGAATGCCTTCGGAGCCATAGGCGCGCTGGTCAACTTTGGCGTGGCATTCGTGGTCTCCAGGGTCACTGCACCGCCTCCCGAGCATATCCAGCACATGGTCGAGCACATTCGTGTTCCCGCCGGGGCTGGTACTGCTGTCGACCATTAACCATCCTGCGATGGTTATTTGAACGGAAAAAGGCTCCCCAGGGAGCCTTTTTCCTTCTATACAGAAAAGATGACATCACCACACCCGGTTTATAGCAAGCAATTTTAAATGTAGAGGGATGCTCACCACGAAGTACACGAAGATCACGAAGAATCAACTGGTACAGAAGTGCATAACTAGCCATCATCAGAAACGCTCGAAAAACCTCGTCATTCCGGCAGTCTTTTAGCCGGACTAAAGCGCTTGCGCTTTGAACGCCCACAAGGCGGCCCGAAGGGTGAGCGAAGCGAATAATTCCATGTGTATCGACCTGTAAGTGATTGATTTTATAGATTCCGGCCTTCGCAGGGATGACGGATTAGATGCTAATCCTACTGCTAGATTTTTATGCATCGCTGTACTGGTTACAAAAATTCCTTCGTGCTCTTCGTGTGCTTCGTGGTAAAAGTCTTTTAAGATACCGACTTATATACCATAGGCTCCTTCGTCACTCGTACTTTGCTCCCTTCGGGATAACAAACTCACCTACTATCCGCCATTATCGACCATGCCAAAAAAAACACCCCTGAATCCTCAAATCAAGACGGCTATATTCATAGCACCATTTCTCCTCATTGGCGGTTTTGTCGCCATGGATTACTACAAGGTGGATGATGACCCGGCTGATAAAACCCTGTATCAACTGCAAGTCGCCAATGAACGCTGTGATTTCAGCAATAACAACTGCCATTTCACTAATGACGATGTGCAGCTTTCGGTGATCCTTGAAGAGCGGCTCGACAACGGCAGCAACACCATCCGTGTCACCTCCGGGCAGACTCTCAAGGGAGTCGCTATCGCCCTCACAGATATCGATGACGAATCATCACCTGTGAGCATGGTTGCAGCAGACGACAAGCAGCATTGGCACATCAGCATTCAGATTCCACCGACAATCTTCCCCTACCTGCGCCTGGTGGTTTCAACACACAAAGGACTCTACTTTGCCGAAGCGCCTGTGACGATGTAGGGATTTTTTTCCACGGATGAACACAGATATGCCCCGTCATTCCGGCATGTTTTTAGCCGGAATCCATGTATATCGAGTAACATCTCAATAACACCGTGCAGAAAAGCAGGGTTGGGACTTGCCTTTCAGGGCTGTATAAAACAGGGATGTTTTATCAGAGCTTACAGGGATGTATTCACGCGTCCCTGAAAGGCTGGTCCTGACCCTGCGCAAACCCAAATCATGCACGGGAATATTGAGAAGTTACTGTATCGACCTGTAAGTGGCTGATTCTATGGATTCCTGCCTTTGCCGGAATGACGTGTTTTAGAATTATTTCTGTTTATAGATATTTATGCACTATTGTAATAGTGATTATTTCTTGAAATCTCGTATTTAATGGAACTGTGCGACGTCTGGATTCCGGCTAAAAGACTGCCGGAATGACGAGGTTTTACAACCACAGATGCTAACAGAAATTTTTTGCGACTTTTCATCTGTGTTTATCTGTGTCCATCTGTGGTAAAAGTTTTTGATGTTAATGAGACGATAAGACCAATGGAGATCAAACAACTCGAAATTCGGGATTACCTGGGCAGCTGTGCTCCTCTGCAGAATCTGGATAACGAATGCCTGGAGCAAATCACCAATGAGGTTGAAACAGCCAGTGTGCGTCGCGGCACGCAGATTCTCAAGCCGGGTGACATCAATCGATCGCTCTACCTGATTCGCTCCGGCGCCGTTGAAATCAGAACTGCAGATGATGAGTTGCATGATCAACTTGGAGAAGAGAGCTGGTTTGGTTTCCGCGCCCTGTTTCGCGGCGGTGATGTGGTATTGTCGGTGACGGCGATCGAAGATACCCTGCTCTACATACTCCCTGTCGAGACCTTCCATGCGCTCATCGATAAGCACGAATCCGTGCGGCTGTTTTTTGCAAAAAGAAACCCGCTGCGTCTGCGCAATGCGATTGATGAGATCCAGGACAATCAGAACAATACGCTCATTGCTGCCCATGTCAGTGATCTGACCCATGGCACACCACAGATGATCGAACAGACAGCGACCATCGAAGAGGCGGCACAACAGATGAAAAGCGCAACCGTCACTGCCATGATGGTCATGGATCGCGGTAAACTCTGCGGTATTCTCACTGACCGCGCCTTCTGCACCAAGGTCACCGCTAACCGCATGTCATTCGATGACCCTGTCTCTACGATCATGACGCCGGAACCAATGACGATTTCGGCATCCACACTGGGCGCCGAGGCGCTGTTGATCATGGCGCGTCACAATATCCGCCATCTGCCGGTCATGACTGACCACAACATCATCGGCATGATCACCGCAACAGATCTGATTCGTCAGCAGAGCTACAACACCATCTATCTGATCAATGAAATTCATCGCGCCGACAGCGTTGATGAACTGAAGCAGCTCAGCCGCCAGCTTCCCGCAACCATGGCGACACTGGTTGACAGCAGCCTGACTGCCTACCATATCGGACACGCCATCAGCTCCATCGGTGAAGCAATCACTCAGCGACTGGTGCGCATGGCCGAAGAGCAGTATGGAGAAGCTCCGGTTGCCTATGCCTGGATTTCTGCAGGATCACTGGCGCGCAATGAACAGACTGCGCATACAGACCAGGACAATGCACTGATACTCAGTGATGATTATGATGCAAAGTTGCATGGCGGCTATTTTGAGAAGATGAGCCACCTGGTGTGCGACGGCCTCGATGCCTGTGGCTACATCTACTGCCCCGGCGATGTCATGGCAACCAATCCCAAATGGCGCCAGCCCCTCGCGATATGGCACAGCTATTTTGACAAATGGATCTTCAATCCACAGCCCAAAGCGCTGATGTACGCGAGTATCTTTTTTGATCTGCAGTGTGTCTACGGCGACGCATCCCTGCTGGAGAACCTGCAGAGCAAAATGCTGAAAAAAACTCAGGGCAATACCATTTTTCTTGCCTATATGACGGCCAATGCATTGCATTATCGCCCTCCCCTGGGAATCTTCAAACAGTTCGTGCTGGAGAAAGGCGGCGCTGAAGAGAAGGCGCTGAATATGAAAAAACGCGGCATCGTACCAATCATCGACCTGGCGCGTGTGTATGCCCTCTCTGCGGGGGTCAAGGCTCTGAATACCCGGGATCGGCTTGAGATGGCAAGCGAAGCCGGTGTACTAAGCCACAGCGGTATGGCTGACCTGCGTGATGCACTGGAATTTATTTCCAGTGTTCGCCTGCAGCACCAGTCTCAGCAAATCAGGGCGGGGCTGGCGCCAGATAACTATGTCCCGCCTGAGCAACTCTCTTCACTGGAACGGCGTCACTTGAAAGACGCCTTTGATGTGGTCAACACCATCCAGACACTCATGGAATCAAGCAGCAGGACAGGTAATTTCTGAATAACTCCGCAGGCAAAGTATTATTTATATTAGCATCAGTGACAATTATCAATTGATTTCTATATTAGTTTTTACTAATATTGATCCATGTTAATTAGATGCTTTTCGGAGACTTGTTATGAAATACTATAAAACACTACTTGCGATGGCGTCGCTGCTTTTAATAGCCACATCTGTTCAGGCAAATAACAGCGGTCTGACCTATGACTCTTGCGAGAACTACTACTCGACCTATTATGGCATCGATATGTCTGTAACCAGCGTGGACGCTCCAAAGAGTGTCACTACCTGGGAACCGCAACCGACTACTGCGATCGAAGCCAGTTTTTACTCTGATCCGA
>JAYELV010000171.1:0-3578 GCA_034717755.1 Pseudomonadota bacterium
TATGGTGTCGTGCGTGTCGTCCAGGGCACACTCATGTTTGACGTGCTGATCATTCTGCTACTGCTAAACGCGGAGATCTCCAGACCCGTGATTCAGTTAGCCGAGTACTACCACAGCAGCATCTGGTATCTGTCATCGGCAGTCGGCATCTTTGACTTGCTTGACGTCAAAGCCGACGTAATTGACTCAGAGGACGCCACTGCGGTTTCTCCCGCTACTCCTGCCATCGGCTTTGAGCACGTGACCTTTGGCTACGACGGTGGGGAGCGTCCGGCCCTCACTGACTTCTCATTTGATGTCCATCCTGGTGAAACCGTAGCATTAGTCGGTCCAAGCGGCTCGGGCAAGACCACGGTGGTCAACCTGCTGCAGCGATTCTTCGACCCGCAGTTGGGCAACATCAAGCTCGGCAGGCGTGATCTGCGTGATTTCACACTGGAGACATTGCGAGAGCAGATGTCAATTGTCACTCAGGATACATACCTCTTTTACGGCACGGTAGCTGATAACCTGCGTATGGGTGAGCCCGACGCCACGGAGAATGAGTTACAAGCGGCGGCACGCGATGCTAACGTGCACGAGTTCATATCCTCATTGCCGCAGGGCTACGAAACCATTGTCGGTGAGCGTGGTATGCGGCTCTCGGGGGGCGAACGGCAGCGCATCGCCATTGCCCGCGCGTTATTGAAGAATACTCCGATTCTGTTATTGGATGAGGCGACCAGCAGTGTGGACGCCGAGAACGAAGCAATCATCCAGGAGGCGCTTGATCGGCTTACGGTGGAGCGTACCACGCTGGTCATTGCTCACCGCCTCTCTACGGTGATGGACGCCGACCGCATTATTGTGTTAGACAAAGGGTGCAGCGTCGAGGTTGGCACGCACAGTGAGCTAATTGCCGCCGGCGGTACCTACTCGCGACTGGTCGCCGCGCAGCGCTGTGTTACTTAACATGAAATGGCATGATATGATAAGCAAGCAAAAGGAAAAAAGGAGAGAAAAAAAATGGCTACAAAGGAGTATGATGGCTCGCCAGTCTCGAAGACGGCATTCAAGACTATCTGGCGGCTAACGAAGTTGGTACGCCCGTGGTGGAAGTTGTTGATCATCGCACTGCTCGCAGCACTGTTTGCCAGCCTGGGCGCTATTGCAGCCGCGGCTGTCGGTGCATTGCTAATCGGGCACGCAGCCGAAGGAGTGTCACTGGCCCTACTGCGCCCCTACCTGATCGCCTTTGGCGTGCTGACAGTTTTTGCCGTGTTGATGGTATGGGCGTTTCAGTGGCTCGCTCATTATGTAGCATACGGCATCCTGGCTCTGCTGCGCTCGATTGCCTATGATGCGTTGGAACCGCTGGCACCTGCATACACGATAAAGCGGCGCAGTGGCGACCTGATTTCGATGGTCATGGACGACATAGAATTCCTGGAATGGTATTATGCCCATACGTGCATCCAGATGCTGGTCGCGTGCATCGTTCCCGTTATTGTGCTGGTCGTGCTGGGCGGCGCAATACACTGGCTGCTGCCTTTGATATTGCTGCCTTTCGTGCTCCTGATCGCGGTGCTGCCGCTGTACTTGCGTCCCCGTGGAGATGCCCTGGCTCAGGACTTGCAAGCTCGTCTGGGGGGTGTCAATGCGCACATGGTAGACAGCATCCAGGGTTTGCGTGAGGTCATCGCCTTTGGACGTGCGCGAGCGCGCTTGAGTGAGGTTGATGCTGAAAGCCGCAGTCTGACCAACTTGCAAATAGGACAGGGAGAATTCATCGGTAAGCAGGGTGCAGTCATCCAGGTCGCCATCGCTTTCGGCGTGCTGGCGACCCTGATAGGCAGCGTAACATTGGTAGCGCACGGGCTCATGCCTGCATACCAGGTGCTGTTAGCTGTGATCCTCGCGGTTGGTGCATTTACACCGCTGCTGGAAATGTCGAATATGACTCGTGCCTTTAACCGTGTCGTCGCCGCGGGACAGCGTTTTTTCGCGGTGCTCGACGAGCCAGTACTTATCGAAGAGAAACTCGGCGTGCAGCCCATCGCCGGCTCGATCGAGCCGACCATCGCTTTTGAGAACGTGACCTTTCATTACCATCTCGATGAACCGCCGGTGCTGAAGGACGTCTGTTTTGGCGCGCAAACGGGTGAAACCGTCGCACTTGTCGGTCCCTCAGGCGCGGGAAAGAGCACCATCACCAGTCTACTGCTGCGATTCTGGGACCCCCTGCAGGGGCGTATCTCGCTTGGTGGACGTGACCTGCGTGATTTCACACTCGCAGAGTTGCGTGACCACATCACTATTGTTCAACAGGATGCGTACATGTTTAACACGACTGTGCGCGAAAACATCCGTATAGGTAAGCATGACGCCACTGACACCGAAGTCGAAGATGCTGCGAAGAAGGCATACCTGCACGAGTTCATCACGACTCTGCCTCAGGGCTACGACACATTGCTCGGCGAGCACGGTGCGAAGCTATCGGGTGGACAGCGTCAGCGGATTTCCATTGCTCGTGCTTTGTTGAAGGACGCACCAATTCTTATTCTTGACGAGGCAACCTCGAACCTCGATGCAGAGAGCGAGCGAGTCATTCGCGATGGCATCGCCAGACTGATGGGGGGACGCACGACGTTAATCATCGCTCACCGCCTCTCAACGATTGTCTCGGCAGACCACATCATTGTGCTTGACCATGGTCGTGTAGTCGAAGTCGGAACACATGCGAGTCTTATGACCAGAGAGGGGACGTACTCACGTATGGTTGCAGCGCAGCGTGATGTGATTGCATAAACCCGCTGTAATTACTCAATTTAATAACGATATGTGTCATCGTGAATATAGAAAATGATCGAGCACAGCCGAATCAAAATCTTTGAGGGCATTACCAGAAACGTATTCATATTGGGCTTGGTTAGTCTATTTTGGAAAGGTTCACACCATCGTATACCCTAAATGATACAAAGTTATAGAATGCATCACAACGATAAGCGAGTTTTAATATCGCCGCCATGCTATTGTGATTTAAGCTGGGCATGCTAGTTTTGAGACAGTATTTTTACAAATACAGATACTTGCAGCATCTATGATATTTCCTTGGTGAAGTATCATGGAACATACACCAGAAGAGGAAGAACGAATTAAAGCAATTCTGCGGTATCTTGAAGGAGAGCGAAAGGTTGATATATACAAAAGTTTGGAGCGGTCAAAGGGTTGGTTCAACAAATGGTTGGGTAGATATAAAACAGGATGCAAAGGATGGTATATGGACCTGCCTAAAAGAGCCAAAGTTATACCACATAAAACCAGTGAACTGATTGAGCAGATTGTTGTAAAGATCAGAAAATCACTAATTGACGGTACTGAAGATTCTACCAGATACTCCTGTGTGGGTGCAGAGGCTATCCAGTTCCATATGGATGGGCTGGGTTACAAAACATCGGAGATCCCTTCTATTTCCACTATCAAACGAATCATCAAGCGGAATAAATTGAAGGTGAACAAACGGGAACGCTACAAACGAGTCCATTCCAAAGGCCGACATACCATTCTCAAACCAAAACGCATCGATGAGCTGCATCAGA
>JAYELV010000172.1:0-3577 GCA_034717755.1 Pseudomonadota bacterium
TGTGCAGGATGATGCGCATATTTTCTGTACCGAAGAACAGGTTCTGGATGAAGTCTCCGCCTTTATCGACCTGCTGTTCGAAGTATATCGGGATTTCGGTTTTGACGAAGTGCTGGTGAAGTTTTCGACGCGTCCTGAGCAGCGCGTCGGCGCTGATGAATTGTGGGACAAGGCCGAGAAATCTCTGCAGGATGCCCTCGAGATGAAGGGGCTGGAGTGGGAGTTGCAGCCGGGCGAGGGCGCCTTTTATGGCCCCAAGATCGAGTTTTCACTCAAGGACTGCCTCGAGCGAGTGTGGCAGCTCGGCACCATTCAACTGGATTTCTCCATGCCGGAACGCCTGGGCGCACACTATGTCGCAGAGGATAACAGCAAGCAGACGCCTGTTATGCTGCATCGTGCAATCCTCGGTTCACTGGAGCGTTTTATCGGCATTTTGATCGAACACTATGCCGGCGCATTACCGCTGTGGTTGGCTCCGGTGCAGCTCGTGGTGTTGAATATTACGGATAATCAGGCCGAATATGTCAATAAAGTTGCAAAAACATTAAAAAAATCAGGATTTAAAGTCGAAACTGACTTGAGAAATGAGAAGATCGGCTTTAAAATTCGCGAGCACACACTGCAACGTGTTCCCTTTATGCTGGTCGTTGGTGATCGTGAAATGGAGAACGGCACAGTTGCCGTACGTGCGCGGGGCGGTAAGGATCTGGGTTCCATGACGATCGATGATTTGACTGTCATGCTCAACGGGATGCTTGAGAGTCGCGAATAGGTTTCGAGGAAAGCATCGATATTAGAATGATGCCTTCACTTTTTATATGTAAATGTTGGAGATAGAATTATTGCTAAGCAAAGCAGGCGTAACCGTAACCGTCTGAATGATGACATTACCGGGAACGAGGTGCGTCTTATCGACGCTGAAGGTCAGCAGGCAGGAATCGTGCCGCTCGCTGAGGCGAAAGAGACTGCAAAGAAGGCCGGTCTTGATCTGGTCGAGATCCAGCCCAATGCGGAACCGCCGGTTTGCCGCATCATGGATTATGGCAAACACATCTTTGAGGCGAAAAAACAGCGCCAGTCAGCCAAGAAAAAGCAGAAGCAGGTGCAGGTCAAGGAGATTAAATTTCGTCCGGCAACCGATATCGGCGACTACAACATCAAATTGCGAAACCTGGTCAAATTTATCGAGAATGGAGACAAGGTGAAGATCACCATGCGTTTTCGTGGTCGCGAACATGCGCACCGTGAACTGGGTCTTGAAGTGCTGCAGCGTGTCGAAAAGGATCTCGATGAGATTGCACAGATCGAACAAAAACCAGGAATGGAAGGGCGCCAGATGGTGATGATCATGGCGCCGAGAAAAGTCTGACTGATATTGCAATAACCCCGTGCAGTTAGGATGAATTTATGTAAGTTCTCAATAATCCCGTGCATAATCGCGGTCAGAAGACCGCTCCCACAGTTCTATGTGAGATTAGATGTGGGAGTGGTCATCTGACCACGATTGAAATGCGATAGCATTTTACTCATAATGCACGGAGTTATTGAGAAGTTACGAATTTGTAGGATGCCGGTGAGGTATGGAACCGCATCAATCGCGAGATAACTGGACTACATGTAGAGAGATACTCACCGCGAAGGACGCGAAGAGCACGAAGGCATTTTTTATCCAGTTGATTCTTCGTGGTCTTCGTGTACTTCGTGGTAAAAGTCTTTTATGTCTTTTAAGTGTCGACACGCTTCTGCTTCATCGTGATTTGCTATATTCGGCACGGATTTTTGGGCAGTTACGCCAAAATATGGTAATATGCTCCGTTAAATTATGATTTTGTCTGGATTCGTGAGAATGCAGCCACAGCAACAGCATCCTGGTGACAGGCATTACCTCGGATGCTGTCTAAGTAACCCTCCGGTCTAACCGGGTTTTTAAGTGGAGAACGAAAATGCCAAAGATGAAAACCAATCGCGGAGCCGCCAAGCGCTTCCGTAAAACCGCCTCCGGTGGTTTCAAACGAGCTCAGTCTCATCGCCGTCATATCCTGACGAAAAAGAGCACCAAGCGTAAACGCGCACTGCGTGCACCGGCATCACTGCATAAGTCAGATGTTGCTGTCGCACGTCGTATGATCCCTTACGCCTGAATTGAGAGGAGCGAACAATGCCTAGAGTAAAACGTGGTGTAACCGCACACGCAAAACACAAAAAAGTTCTTAAGCAGGCGAAAGGCTATTACGGTGCACGTCGTAAAGTCTATCGTGTCGCCAAGCAGGCTGTTATCAAAGCCGGCCAATATGCTTATCGTGATCGTCGTCAGAAGAAGCGTCAGTTTCGTTCATTGTGGATAGCACGTATCAATGCCGAAGCGCGTAACAACGGTCTCTCCTACAGTCGTATGATCAATGGTCTGAACAAGGCTGGTATCGAAGTCGACCGCAAGATGCTGGCTGACATCGCTGTTCACGACAAGCCTGCATTCGGCGCCCTGGCATCACAGGCCAGAGAAGCACTCGCTTAGGAGCCTGTCCGAGAATAGAAGACCTACTGCGGAAACGCCCTTTTGGCCAGATTTCCCGTCCATTATCGTTAAATAGCGCTGCTATTCGCCTCAAATGCACGAAAAATCTGACTCAAAATGGCGTTCCCTCGCTACGGCCCCTATTCTCGGACAGACTCCTAGGAGCCTGTTTGTAGCGACATGCAGTTACAGAAGGGAGAAGGCCGGCTGGTTTTCTCCCTTTTTAGTGATAAAAACGTAATTTCTCAATAGTTGCGTGCATGTGAATCAAATGCTATCGCATTTTAATCGTGGTCAGAAGACCACTCCCACATCTGACACTACTATAGATCTGTAGGAGCGGTCTTCTGACCGCGAAATGCACAGGATTCTTGAGAAGTTACATAAAAAACCGGTAAATCTGATGTCACAGCAACTTGAACAAACGCTTCTGCAGGCGCAGCAGAAAATCACCTCTGCGCAGGCGCTTGCTGAACTGGATCTGGTGCGTGTCGAGTATCTCGGCAAGAGCGGGGTGTTTACCGAACAGCTGAAACAGCTGGGTAAACTGCCCAAAGAGGAGCGTCCGCAGGCGGGACAGGCGATCAACAAGGCGAAAAAGATGCTGCAGCAAGGCATCATGCAGCGCAAGGAGGTGCTCGAAACCGAGGCGCTCAAACGCCGCCTGGAAGAGGAGCGTATCGACGTCACCCTGCCCGGGCGTGGTCTTGGAACGGGAGGACAGCATCCGGTTACACGAACACTGCAGCGCATCGAGACACTGTTTCGCAGCGCCGGCTTTGAAGTGGAGGAGGGGCCGGAGATCGAGGATGACTATCATAACTTCGAAGCACTGAATATTCCGGCGCACCATCCGGCGCGCGCCATGCACGACACCTTCTATTTCGACGAGCACATGCTGCTGCGCACGCACACCTCGCCGGTGCAGATCCGCACCATGGAAAAAAGCGGGCCGCCGCTGCGGGTGATTGCGCCGGGGCGCGTCTATCGCTGCGATTCAGATATCACCCATACACCGATGTTTCACCAGGTGGAGGGTTTCATGGTCGATACAAACGT
>JAYELV010000173.1:0-3568 GCA_034717755.1 Pseudomonadota bacterium
AGCCCTGAAACGCAAACCCCAACCCTGCCTCCTGCACGGGGTTATTGAGATGTTACACTGACGACCGCCAACTCTTTGTTTTCTTTTGCCGCCTATTGCAAACTGACGACTGCCAACTCTTTTTTTCTTTTGCTGCCTACTGCAAACTGACGTCTGCCAACTTATATTGTTGCAAGGCTCAATACTTCAACTTGCTGATCCACCGACACCTTCCAGCGCAGATCGAAATCGTGCAGGCGAAAGCCATATTCGCCACTCTGATGGCGTTTATAAGCGGGGCGTGGATCGATTTGCAATACACCGACAATCAAGCGGCGCAGCTCCTCTGCATTTTCATGTTGCTGCAGCTGTGACTCTGCGATTTCAGAGAATGTCACATGCAAACAAGGTTCTGGCGCACCCTTTGCAAATCCCTGTGTCGCTTCGGGAATGCAATCTGAATAGGGCACATAGGGCTTGATATCGAGTATTGGTGTAGCATCCATCAGATCCACACCACTGACCTTGATGCGGCACTCCTCGATTGCGTCGAGCTTGACGACAGAGAGTCCAATCGGATTTGGACGAAAGGGGGAGCGGCTTGCAAACACACCTACCCGCCTGTTGCCGCCCAGACGCGGTGGACGCACCATTGGCTTCCACTGACCGTCTGCGACCGCATGAAACTGCCACACGAGCCATAGATGGGAAAAAGCATCCAGCCCTTTGAGCATCTCCGGCCGGTCATAAGGCGCAAGCAGTTCAATCACCCCGCTGGCGGCCTTGACCACGCCCGGCTGGCGCGGAATCCCAAACTTCTCCTTGAACGGCGAATGAATGATTGCAACAGGTTTCAAATGGAGTAGCGCTCCATCAGGTAACAGAGGCAATCCTGGCGAATCACGCGTTCATCCCTGGTCAACATGGAGGGCATCACCGGGAGACGATTGACCAGCCTGCCCTGATGCAGTTGAAAATAATCGGATGTGACTATCTCTCCACTCTCATTTGTCACCACAAAAGGGATCTCCTCGCTCTGCATATCCCCCCAGTGGGTTCCCTCCGGCAATTCGCTGAAGTTGAAGCGTTCCAGTTGGGGATCGAGTCCCAGCAGATGATGCTCACCAAAACCAAACTCGATATGCGCTGGAATCTTTACCGTTGCAACCGTATGAAACAGATCCACCTGCGTATGGGAAAGTGTCTCATTGGAAAGATCATGCAGATGCAGGCAGGCGTCGACAAACTCCTGCGTGTGTCTGATCCCTGCTTCATCACCAACCTTGCCGCACTCGATGGTCACTGCCGGACAAAATTTGGAGAATGTCAGCGACTGCACCCCGCGTGGCCGGATAAAGTAGATCACCAGACGGCTGAAAAGGGTCGCCAGGCGTAGAAATGCATTATCAACGACATTGACGCAGGCATAGTGTGGATTCAGGCCGGTGTTGTTGTGAATGTCGATACTCGCAAACAGCCCGCGCTGCCGCATGAGCTGTGTAACCTGTTCCATCAGACAGGTCTCGGCACTGGCATCAGCCTCCCCGCCCGGCCATGTGCGGTTGTAATCAGGCTGACCATCCATGCGGCGAAGCTGCTGACGGGCAGCATCCACATTGCCGATAAAAAGCACCAGGGTGCGTGGCAGCGGGCGCTCTCCGCCCCCCGGGGTGTAGTTCTGCAGCAAGCGGCGTACTGCTTCCCAGCCGGTGGTCTCATTACCATGCAGCAGCACCGAAACGAACAGCGCAGGTTCACGCACTCCCTTTAGAGTGAGCAGTGTCGGTCCCTGCAGTACATCGGCAAGCTGATGCGCCCGCAGATCAAGCAACCCGGACGGAATCTGATCGAGTTCATTGAGCATCACAGGCTCCAGCTGTGAACAGGTTGGGCGGATTGCTGCTGCTCTGCATAGGAGAGCGTCAACTCCTGCCACTGCGTCCCATGGCGGTCGACCCACTTCTTCTGCCAGGCTGCGCCCGTCTGGCCGGTTTGCAGACGCTGGCGGATCACATCCAGATAGTATGCCGCTTCATGATGATCGATCCCAAGCAGATTAAGTCCTTCCTGAGCCTGGTCAAGCAACACATCGAGGCACAGTGTCCGGAGGTCGCCACGCTCGCCATCGAGCCATTCAACCTCGGCAGTCATGCCCTCTTTGGCGGCAGAGTAAAAATTCGATCTGCAGGCTGAAAACGGCAGACGCGCTTCAGGCGCAATTTCTGCATCTGCAAATGCACTCACCAGGCCGTAAAAAAATGCCGCATTGGCCAACTGGTCTACATGCGTCGGACCTGCAGGAACAACGCGGTGTTCGATACGCAGATGCGCCCGGCCGTCGGCATTGAAGCCGACCAATGGACGATTCCAGCGCCAGATGGTGCCGTTATGCAGGCGCAGATGCGAGAGTTTCTGCGGATCCTCATCAGAGAGCATCGGCAACAGCACCGGGTAGCGTTGCAGGTTGGATTCGAATACCTCTAAGATGCTCTCTTCGACATACCTGAAGCCGAAAGAGACCCGCTTGGTTCTGTCGGAAGCTCCTACCGAGACTGCCTGCTCAAACAGCGGGATACGCGTCTCTTCCCACAGCTGCCGGCCAAACAGAAAAGGGGAGTTGGCGCTGACAGCGACGATGGCCGCAGAGGCAATCTTGGCTGCATTGTAGTAGCGCCCGGCCAGCCGTTCATCAACCTGCAGATGTATCTGAAAGGAGGTGGTTGCTGACTCCAGCATGACATCATCGTGCCGCAGGGAGAGCATTTCATTACCTTCGATATGCAGATTGATAGGTCTGCCGCCGCGCAGTCGCAAAATCTGCTGGTTGAGTGCGATATAACGCTTCAACTGCGACATATTTTCCAGGCTTAAATCCCCGGGCCGGATAGTCGGCAAGATACCTAAAGCCAACAACTGCAGTCCCAGGGACTCTGCCGTATGCCTGCAATTGAGCCAGTTCGTTTCAAGCGAATGCTGCAGACGCGAAAGCGCATTACCGGTCAGTGGTTCAGGCGGCCCGTTCAGTTCCACATTAAAGGTGGCAAGCTCGGCAACGACATCCGGATCAGCGAGCGTTTGCAGAAATTCTCTATTCTGCGGCGCGGGATTTCCCCTGGCGTCAATCAGCCACGCCTCGAGTTCATAACCGGCAACCGGTTGTGATTTTTCCAGCTTTCCATCCCTGAGCATCTCACCCAGCAAGCGCGTCTCTGCAGCCAGATGCAGACGGAATTGTTCAAAATCACGCTGTTGAAAATTACTGCTGTCGATCTCCTGTCCCATATTCTGTCCCAACGAAAAAGTGTGGCTATTTCTGATAGAGAACTGTCAGTACCAGCGCAGCGCGGCAATGACGAAGCATTCAGTAACATCTCAATAACCCTGTGCGGGAAGCAGGGTTGGGAATCTGCTTTTCAGGGCTTCCGCCGAATAAATGCTCCTGCGTTTTCGGCACTTCCGCCATCCATGGCGGTCGAAAACAGGGATGTTTTATCAGAGCATACAGGGATGTATTCACGCGTCCCTGAAAGGCTGATCCCGACCCTGCGCTGACTCGAACAATACACGGACTTTTTGAGAAGTTACAGCA
>JAYELV010000174.1:0-3544 GCA_034717755.1 Pseudomonadota bacterium
TCCATGGCTCGGCAAGCAGGGTTGCCTTGCGAATCTTGGCATAGCCGGGAAAGTCTTTCAGACCCTTGCGAATTCTTGACAACACATCCTTGACGACATCCTCATTGTTCAAGGCGTCATGTGTATAGGGCTTTCCCGCTGCAGAAATGTTCCAGTATGTTTCATCGATAACAACCAATGCGGTTAGGTAGGAGCGCCCTTCCCCGACGACAAGCACCTGCTCGATCATGCCATCCATGCCAATGGCGCTCTCCATATCCGCCGGTGGAATTTTTTCGCCATTGGAGAGCACCAGGATATCCTTGATTCTGCCGGTGATATAGAGATGCCCGGATGTGGAAATACGCGCCTGGTCCCCCGTGTGAAACCAACCGTCAGCATCGATCACATCACTGGTTGCAGCATGATTGTTCCAGTACCCAAGCATGATTCCAGGGCTTTTTGCCAGCAGCTCATCATTCCTGCCGATCATCACCTCGGTTCCACGCAGCGGGCGTCCCACACTATCGGGTTTGTTATCCTCTTGACTGTTCGCAGAGAGGATTGGACTGGTCTCGGTGAGACCATAACCCTGTATCATGGTAACTCCCAGGCCGGAAAAGACTTTTGCCACCTGCGGCGGCAGTGCCGCCCCACCGATCAGGGCGCTACGCAGGTTGCCGCCAAGTCCGTCGCGAATCTGCTTTCCGACCAGATGGTCAAGAGCGCCATGCAGCAGCAGTGAAGGTTTCCAGGAACCACGCCCCTGCTGCTTCAGGAAATAATCCCAGCCTGTGTCGACCGCTTTGTGGAAGAGCATACGTTTAAATCGCGGCCCCTTGTTCAAACGATCATTCAACTTGCCAAGCACCCGTTCGAATACGCGCGGCACGGCAACGATAAGTGTCGGTTTGCGGCTCTTGAAATCCTCGGCAAGCTGCGCCACAGATCTTGCAAAGCTCACCCTGGCGCCCGCCATCACCGGAACGTAATACCCGGCCGTGCGTTCAAACATGTGTGACAGCGGAAGAAACGAGAGAAAGTGATCCTGGCGATAACAATCCAGCATGGTTAAGCCTGCATGTACATTGGTCAAAATATTCATGTGGCTCAACATTACCCCTTTTGGCCGCCCTGTGGTGCCAGACGTATAGACGATAGTCGCCAGCTTGTCACCCTCTCCCTGGCGCTGCAGATACTCCTGCCGCTCCGTTGTCAGCCAGCTGTCGACACGCATGACAATATCATCATTACGCTCGCACTTAGTCGCTTCATCACCTTCATCGAGCAGCAGCACACGCTGCAGCGAACCCTCATCATCGGGCGTACCCTCAACGATAACCGGCGCCAGGCGTTTCCAGCGCCTGGCATCCTGTATCAGAATAAGGCGAATATTCGCATCTTCGATGATATAGCCAATGTTGTCCGGGCGGTCATCCGTATAGAGCGGCACCACAACCAGCCCCAGGGAGAGCGCCGCCTGTTCAAACATCACCCACTGCGGGCAGTTTCGCAGCAACACCCCGACCCGATCGCCTCTCGATAGTCCCTCCTGGAGCAAACTCTGCTGCCAGCTGGCGATATGCTGCTGCATCTCACGCCATGTGTATGAGACCCAACTGGTAGTGCTGCGGTCATAAAAGCTGAAGGCTTCATCATCCGGCGTACGATGCACGCGCACCGAAAAGAGACCGTCCAGTGTCGCAGCCTCCTCGACAGAGATAATATCCTCACTCCAAAGCGTCATTCGCTACCTCGTAGATAAAATTATTGTTAAAATTGTTGTAGAATCCTACCATTAACCAACAGGCTGATTTATATTTCCATGCAAATTTTACTCAATGGCGACAGCCGCACTTTGGAACAAGGCGCTACGGTGGCTGACCTGATCGCGGAATTGAATCTGGCTGATCAGCGCCTGGCAGTTGAGGTCAATGAAGAGCTGGTTCCACGCTCCACTTTCAGTGAGCATCATCTCAAGGCAGGTGATGAGATGGAGATCGTGCATGCCATTGGTGGTGGTTGACGCAGCTCGCGGATTATTCTGTCATCCCCAACTCGGCACATCATTTGAGACCCTCAATGTGTAGGGCGTAATAAGCGACAGCGACCCCCATGGACGGAGGAAGTGCAATCAGATTGTCAGGAACAATCATTGCCGCATTGCGCCGCATGGAATGGTGCAATGCGCTGTCGCTTATTGCACCCTACAGGTTCAGATAAATCACGCTGTTATTGAGATGTTACGCTTTAGAAAATACGAAAATTGTTACAACACTTTTTATTAACAGAGCAGCAGTTAAAACTTATGACATCAAACGACACATTTACAGTTGCAGGACGCACCTTCAGCTCCCGCCTGCTGGTTGGCACCGGCAAATACAAGGATATGGATGAGACCCGGGAGGCCATTGAAGCCAGCGGTGCTGAAATCGTTACCATTGCCGTCCGCCGCACCAATATGGGACAAAACAGCGACGAGCCCAATATTCTGCAGGTGCTTCCGCCGGATCGATATACCATTCTGCCCAATACAGCCGGTTGCTACGACCAAAAAACCGCTGTGCGCACCTGCAGACTGGCGCGCGAACTGCTCGATGGCCATAACCTCGTCAAACTCGAAGTTCTGGGTGATGAAAAAACACTGTTTCCGGATGTGCTGGCAACCCTACGGGCGGCAGAGGAGTTGGTCAAGGATGGCTTCGACGTGATGGTCTACACCAATGATGACCCCATCGTCGCCAGGCAACTCGAAGAGATCGGCTGCGCTGCGGTGATGCCGCTGGCCGCCCCGATTGGTTCCGGACTTGGGATTCGCAATCCACTGAATATCCGCACCATCGTTGAAAATGCCAATGTGCCCATCCTCGTCGATGCCGGCGTCGGTACTGCCTCCGATGCCGCCATGGCGATGGAACTGGGCTGCGACGGTGTGCTCATGAACACTGCAATCGCTGCAGCCAAAGATCCAGTACTGATGGCTTCGGCAATGCGCAAAGGCATCGAGGCGGGACGTGAAGCCTACCTGGCCGGGCGCATGCCGGCAAAGCGTTTTGCTTCGGCATCTTCGCCTGTTGACGGCTTGTTTTTTTAGCAGTCCCTCCCCTCACCCTAACCCTCTCCCCAAAGGAGAGGGGAGATACGGGCCTGATACTGTGCCAAAGAAACCGCAAATCTCGCTGATCTGGGCAATGGCGCGCAACCGCGTCATTGGACGGGACAACAACCTGCCGTGGCATCTGCCTGCTGATCTGCAGCATTTCAAACGGCTGACGATGGGCAAACCCATTGTCATGGGGCGCAAAACCTGGGAGTCGCTGCCGGGAGTGTTGCCAAACCGACGTCATATTGTCGTCACCCGTCAATCCGGCTACTGTGCGGACGGGGCGGAAACTGCTCCCGGTCTGCAGCAGGCGATCGAACTTGCCGGTACTGTTGACGAGGTGATGATCGTCGGCGGCGCTGCGCTTTACAAACTGGCATTGCCAATTGCCGATCAACTCTACATGACCCTGGTTGATGCAGATATCGAAGGCGACGCATCCTTCCCCGAGTTCGATTTGTC
>JAYELV010000175.1:0-3543 GCA_034717755.1 Pseudomonadota bacterium
CTCACCACGAAGCACACGAAGAGCACGAAGATATTATTTTAACCAATTGATTCTTCGTGGTCTTCGTGTGCTTCGTGGTAAAAGTCTTTTAAAATATCGAGACTTTTTGGTACATTGAGAATTGCTGATATTAATAATCTCAGTATTTTTATGCAAAACCCCACTCCGAAAAACGATGCACGGGGTCACACAGCTCACTGAGTGCTTTTCCCTGCCAGTTGCCCAGCAGCACGCCGTGCAGTCGCAGTTCCTGTGTTGCTTTTGCCTTTTTGATCCGTTCTGCAAGCTGCGGCTGCGGTGGAAAACGTCCGTCGCTAATCAGCAATATATCGGCTTGCTCCCAGCCCTGTTGCTGCTGTTTGCGAAGTGCCTGGATCAGCGGCTGAGTGACATCCGTGCCGCCATGAAAGGATTGCTGCAGAAACTGCAGCAGTCTGCCAAGTCCCCCGGTGGTCAGATCCAGCTCATGTTCAAGAATCTGTTCAGGGCCGCTGAAACTATAGAGATAGCAGGGGCGTTGTTCTTCAAAAGCGATGCGCAGGGCTTCGATAACCAGCGCCTTGGCGATCTGCTCCGGCTCTCCCTGCATCGAGCCGGAGGTGTCGAGACAGAGGATAATCGGGCCCTGGCCTTTAGTGGATTTTGTCTGCTCCTGCTGTTCGAGGATGTCGTGTTCCTGCGGGGTATGTTCTGAGAGCACACCCTGCAGCTGATAGGTCATGAGCGTCCTTTCAGCGCGTTTTGCATGCCATAACATTTTCAGACGAGGGTGCCCCAACAGCGCCATTTCTGTAGGCAGCATGCGGGCGATATCATCACTGCGCGTGATGCCGCCGGTCTCATTGACTGCATGCGGCGTCATCTGCTCCTCTTTACTGTCGGTGATGCGTTTGACGGTGACAAAGATCTGCTCAGTGATCGATTGTTCATTGTCACTGCTGCTGATCTCGCGCAGCCTTCCCAGCATGGCAACCAGCTGCTGCAGATAGGGGATCTGTTTGATGAGTTTGCGGTAACGGATGATGTCGCGCCAGCCGCCGCAAGCGAGGAGGCCCCGGGTCAGATCCCAGCCACGGCCGAGAAAACCGCTCAGTTCATCAAAAATCTCTGCAAGTTCATGCCAGCTGTCGGCAAGCTCCTGCCACTGTTTCTCGATGTGCTCTGCTGAGTATTCAGCAATGCGTATCAGCTGCTGAGAGGGTTCTGTGTCGAGAGTCTGGATATTCGCGTCTGCAGGTGTAGTCTGCAGCTCTTCAGTATGTGTTTCCCCCGCGGGTTGCCCCCTCTCCGCGTTCAGATGGATCTGAGGTTGCGCCTGTGGTGAGGTGGTTGGATGGGGTGTAGTCTCACCATTAGATTTATCTGTGTCTGCTTCATCAGTTTCCCCGGATGAAGAGTCCAGATGATCCGATAAGCCATCTTTATCTTCAAATGCTGAATCCCTGTCGCGAACATTCTGCCGCTGCGCCTGCTTGTCATCAAAGCTGTCGACCCCAGCTGTCTTGCGGGAAAAATCCTCTGCGCTGCTGACCCCCTCAAGAATGCTCTCCAGCACCGAGTCGGTCAACTCCTCCTGCTGGCGGCAATATTGAACAATATCCAGTACCTCCAGGCGCATCAGGATTGTTCGGCAGATCTCCTTGTCAGGCCAGATCAATCTCTGTTCGGATGGCAGCTCTCCGGCAAGCAGGGCATCGCGCCACTGCAGTATGCCGGCCGCACGCTGATGCAGTTCACCATGCGAGTGGGTGATGACCAGTGCATAGAGCGACTCCGGCAATTCGTCGAGGATGGCGAATTTTTGATCCAGAGCGTGCAGGTAGTGCATCTCAACTACTCTCGCGGGAGCTCTGAGTAGCCTGCTGTGACCAGTTTCATTCTTGCGGTGAGATCCACGGCAGTATCGATCGACTGCTTCAAGCTCAGAGCCGCTTTTTCGATGAAGCCGGCTGGTATCCACAGATGTTCGGCAATGGTCTGTTCGAGCGATAACTGTTGCTGCTGTAATTTTCCCTTGAGGATATTGATATCATCGAAAATGGCCTGCGTCTCACGGCTGCGTCCGCTGATAAAAGCTTCAGCATGACGGGCGGCTTCCATCACGGCAGTGTTTTGGTGGTGGTGAACAAGCCGGTTGGCGGTTTTGTTGGTGTAGGCATTGATATGTTTCCACTGGCCGTTGATGTGGCACTGCTGATAGATGTCATCAAAAAAACTCTCAAGCAGCTCCTCACGCGTGTATCCCATGCCGTTGTTGCTGCGGTCTTCTTCGTCCGGTGGAGCCAGGTAGAGGGGTTCACCATCACGTGTCGCCACTTCGTTTTTGTCTCTGAGCGGCGTGGGGCGGCCATCACTATCCTCGTAGAGCAGCTCACCTGCACTGTTCCTGCTGTGGGTGGTGCTGCTGGACTCGCTCTGCAGTGTGGTCTCCCAGGTATGCACCAGCTTCTCCAGTCGCTCATGATTGAAGCCGCTGCCGATGCCCATGTGCGACTGGTACCAGTCGGCAATCAGCCTGCGGTGTTTCGGGTCATCCCACAGGCAGTGCTGCAGCAGCCAGCAGTCCCAGATCGAGACGCTGTCGCGGTCGTTGGTAGCGGCCGAGACCTGCATGAGCTTGATGATCTTGCGCCAGCGCCTGTCCGAGATATAGAGATTCTGCTGCTGCAGGTAGAGACGCAGCGACTGCAGCAGCAGAATGGTATCTTCGGGCAGAGTGACACTCTGCGCCTGCTGCTGAATTTCCCTGATATCCTGCATGCTCAGACGCTCGTTTTCAGGCACAGGCTGCTGTTCGGAGTCACGCAACGTCAGCAGTTGGGGAAAGGCCTCTTCCGATACCGGGCTGACCTTGTAACGACACAGAAAACGGTCATAGAGGGCGTCGAGCTCGGGATTGTCAGGCAGTTCGTTGCTGGCCCCGATGACGGCAATCAGGGGGAGTTTGATGCGCTGATCGCCATTATCGAACTCGCGTTCATTGAGGATGGTCAGCAGCGCATTCAGAATGGCGCTGTTGGCCTTGAAGATTTCGTCGATAAAAGCGATGTTGGCTGATGGGAGATAGCCTTGTGTCAGCCGTTCATAGCGATCATTTTCCAGCGCCCTGATCGAGAGCGGGCCGAACAGCTCTTCCGGCACGCTGAAGCGTGTCAGCAGCCGCTCGAAGTAGTCGCCCTCCCGGAATACCAGGTGCAGGCGCCGTGCGAGGATGCTTTTTGCGGTACCGGGTTCTCCGATCAGCAGCAGATGTTCTCCGGCCAGAGCCGACAGCAGCGCCAGGCGCACGGCGGTATCACGTTCGATGAGATCGTGCAGCAGGTAGTCGCGCAGTTTTTCGAGGCGTTGTTTCATTTTTCCAGAAACTCCTTGTTTTTTTGTAACTTCTCAAAAAGCCAGTGTATTGTTCAAGTCTACGCAGGGTCGGGATCAGCCTTTCAGGGACGCGTGAATACGTCCATGTAAGCTCTGATAAAACATCCCTGTTTTATACAGCCCTGAAAAGCAGACTCCCAACCCTGCTTACTGCACGGGGTTATTGAG
>JAYELV010000176.1:0-13553 GCA_034717755.1 Pseudomonadota bacterium
TTCGCTCCAGTGTTCTGATGGGAGCAATGGCGGCGCCCGGAGAGAAGCAACATCTGCAGCAGCTTGATCACTATGGCAAATGCATCGGCCTGGCATTTCAGATCGTTGATGACATTCTCGATATTACAGGCGACACCGAAACTCTTGGCAAAACAGGAGGTAAGGATGCCGCCCAGCAAAAAACCACCTATGCTTCACTACTTGGACTCGCACAGGCGAGTGAAAGGGCATCACAACTCTACGACGATGCCGTAGCCGCCCTGGATGCATTCGATGAGCGCGCCGATCCGCTGCGTGAGCTTGCCAAATTGATCATTCAACGCTCCTATTGAGAAGAGATGTTTTAGGTTTTAGGTTTTAAGTTTTAGAGTTCGAGTTCGAGTTCGAGTTCGTAGGCCGGATGAGCGGAAGCGAAATCCGGCAACCCAAAGCCGGATGACGGCGCTGGAAGATCCGTATTGAATCAAAGATCGGTGAAAGCGCCTTGAGCGGCCCGAAGGGTAAATTACAGGGATGTAATTTATAAACTCAAGCAGATTGCCGCGGTCGCTTAGGCTCCCTCGCAATGACAGCATTCACGCGAGGTTTGTGTGTGTTTCCAGCACTGACATCTGCTGCTATTCGCTGTAGAATTGTCTGTCCTGTGGAACCAACCCAGCAGCATGACCAACAGAGAAACGCAAGTGACAGACGAAATTGCAGACGTTCAGGGCAGCGCCGATACCAGGCAGCTTGCTATCAACAAGGTGGGCATCAAGGATATCCGCCATCCCGTGCGTGTGCGTGATCGCAGCGAGGGTGAGCAGCATACCATTGCGACTTTCAACATGTATGTCTACCTGCCGCATGATTTCAAAGGCACCCACATGTCCCGCTTCGTGGCAATCCTGAACAATCACGAACGCGAGATCACCGTCTCCTCGTTCAAGGATATGTTGCTGGAGACAGCTGCACTCCTCGAATCAGAAGTCGGCCATATCGAGATGAGCTTCCCCTTCTTTATCAACAAGAAGGCTCCTGTCACAGGTGTTGAAAGCCTGATGGATTACGAAGTCTCTCTGATCGGCGAGGTGCGCAACGGCATCCCCGAGATGTACACGCAGGTAGTCGTCCCTGTCACCAGCCTGTGTCCCTGTTCCAGAAAAATTTCAGATTTTGGCGCTCACAACCAGCGCTCCCATGTCACTGTGACAGTCCGTACCGATGATTTCATGTGGATCGAAGATGTCATCGACCTGGTGGAGAGTGAAGCCTCCAGCGAACTCTACAGCCTGCTGAAGCGCCCGGATGAGAAGCATGTCACCGAGCGCGCCTACAGCAACCCCAAGTTCGTCGAAGATATGGTGCGCGATGTTGCCGGACGCCTGAACAAGGATGGGCGCATCACCTATTACAAGGTGGAAGCCGAAAACTTTGAATCCATCCACAACCACTCGGCCTACGCCCTCATCGAGCGGGACAAGAGTGAGTAGAGTCTTCCCCCGTATATAGAGGGCCCGCACTCCGTCATTGCGGGGAGCTAATCCATCTTCATCGACATTAGTTGTCCATGTATGTATATGTTGATAATATACAACTATGATCGATCTGACGAGAATCAGGGGTTTTGAATGGGACAAGGGAAATTCTCGGAAGAACGACAAACACGATGTGTCAATGGCCGAAGCGGAACAGATTTTCTTCAACACCCCCCTGTTATTGCTGGAAGATATCAAACACAGCAGCTACGAGCCGCGATTCCACGCCCTGGGTAGAACGGATGAAAGACGTCCGCTGCACATCACTTTCACCCTGCGACATGCAGGTGAAAAACTTCGCGTGATCTCCGCAAGAGATATGCACCGGAAGGAGCGGGCAATTTATGAAAAAGCGACTTAAAGCAATACCGAAATTCGCCAGCGAAGAGCAGGAACGCGAATTCTGGGAACAGCATGACTCTTCGGACTACCTCGACTGGAATCAGGCCAGGCAGGTTGTCATGCCCAATCTGAAGCCGTCGACGAAAACGATCTCTTTGCGACTTCCCCAGCACCTGCTTGACTCCATCAAGGCTGCGGCGAATGCGCGCGACGTTCCCTATCAGTCATTGATCAAGGTCTGGCTGCAGGAAAAACTGCACAATCATTGATAGCACCCTGTTATCTCTTGCCAATCAATTCGATCTGGTAGCCGTCCGGATCTTCGATGAAGGAGATGACTGTGGCGCCGGCGTTCATCGGTCCGGCTTCACGGATGACTTTTCCACCACGCTTTTTGAGTGCATCGGTCGCCTGGTAAACATCCTCGACCTCCAGCGCGATATGGCCGAAAGCCGTTCCGATGTTGTAGCTGTCAACACCCCAGTTGTAGGTCAACTCGATAACCGTATTGGCTGATTCATCGCCATAGCCGAGAAAAGCCAGGGTGAACTCGCCTTCGGGATACTCTTTCTGCCGTAGCAGCTGCATCCCCAGCAGTTCGGTATAGAAGGTGATCGAGCGCTGCAGATCCCCGACGCGCAGCATGGTGTGTAGTATACGCATTGAAATCACACCTCCGAGTAGATCTCACCCTGTCGATTGAACTCTTCGGCCTTCTCTTTCATGCCCTCTTCGACCACAACAGCAATATCTGTCAGACCTTTGGAGGCGGCATAGTCGCGCACATCCTGGGAGATTTTCATGGAACAGAAGTGCGGCCCGCACATGGAGCAGAAGTGCGCCACTTTGTGCGCCTGGGCCGGCATGGTCTCATCGTGATATTCACGCGCCAGTTCCGGGTCCAGCGAGAGGTTGAACTGATCTTCCCAGCGGAATTCGAAGCGCGCCTTGGAGAGCGCGTTATCTCGCAGCTGTGCTCCGGGCAAGCCCTTGGCCAGGTCCGCTGCATGCGCCGCCAGTTTGTAGCTGATGATGCCTTCACGCACATCCGCCTTGTTGGGCAGGCCAAGATGCTCCTTCTGAGTGACATAACAGAGCATCGCAGTGCCGTACCAGCCAATCTGTGCGGCGCCGATAGCCGATGTAATGTGATCGTAGGCGGGAGCGATATCCGTAGTCAGTGGACCGAGTGTATAGAATGGCGCCTCAAAGCAATCTTCAAGCTCCTTCTGCATATTCTCTTTGATCATCTGCATCGGCACATGACCGGGGCCTTCGATCATCACCTGCACATCGTGCTCCCAGGCGATCTTCGTCAACTCACCGAGAGTCTCCAGCTCACCGAATTGGGCGGCGTCATTGGCGTCAGCCAGGCAGCCTGGACGCAGACCGTCACCCAGTGAGAATGCGACATCATAAGCCTTCATGATCTCGCAAATCTCCTCGAAATGAGTATAGAGAAAACTCTCTTCATGATGCGACAGGCACCACTTGGCCATGATAGAACCACCGCGCGAGACAATCCCGGTGAGGCGCTCTGCTGTCAATGGTACGTATTTGAGGCGTACTCCCGCATGGATGGTAAAGTAATCAACGCCCTGCTCCGCCTGTTCGATGAGCGTATCGCGAAACATCTCCCAGGTGAGATCTTCAGACTTGCCATCGACCTTCTCCAGCGCCTGGTAAATTGGCACAGTACCGATCGGCATTGGAGAGTTACGCAGGATCCATTCACGGGTTTCATGAATATTCTTGCCGGTCGAGAGATCCATCAGGGTATCACCGCCCCAGCGGGCCGACCATACCATCTTTTCGACCTCCTCCTCGATGGACGAGGTCACTGCAGAGTTACCGATATTAGTATTGACCTTGACGAGAAAATTACGCCCGATAATCATCGGTTCCAGTTCCGGATGATTGATGTTGGCTGGAATGATGGCGCGTCCTGAAGCGACTTCGGAACGCACGAATTCCGGGGTGATCTGCTCAGGCAGGTTGGCGCCAAAACTCTCTCCCGGATGCTGTTTCAATAATTTCCGGTATTCAGGATCGAGTCGCAACTCATCGAGTCTCTGTGTCTCACGGATGGCCACGTACTCCATCTCCGGGGTAATGATGCCCTGACGCGCATAGTGCATCTGTGAGACATTCTTTCCCGCTTTTGCTTTACGCGGTGCGCGTATGTGTTCAAAACGCAGCGATGCCAGTTCGGCATCCCCCTGACGCTGCCGGCCATAAGCTGACGAAGGGCCTGACAACTGTTCGCTGTCTTGCCGCTCGGCTATCCATGCAGCACGCACATCCGGCAGTCCCTGCAGAAGATCGATATCGACATCAGGATCCGTATATGGACCCGAGGTATCGTAGACATAGATGGGAGGGTTGATCTCTTTGTCACTGTTCGTCAGCGTGGCAGACTGGCTGATTTCACGCATCGGCACACGCAGGTCATCTCGGGATCCCTGCACATGGATTTTACGTGAATTGGCAAAAGGCCGGGTGACCTCTTCGGAAAGCGTTGTTGTTTTTGTAATAAATTCTTCGGGTATGGCGCTCATTGCGTTTCCTCTCCAGCGTATAAAGCCTGGAGGGGAACGATCCCCCTGCAGCCTCCCTACGCCAGTCTTAACTGGATCAGGTTCCAAGGGTATATCTCAGTCCTCTATGGACACCCCCGGCTAATTGGTGTCTATTATAACCTATCTTCAGGAATCAGATGAATCCAGTATTACTTTTCCCGCACACCTTCAATATTGAGCAGCAGCACAACCTCTTTAGAGTGCTCACCCAGTGATTTCATGATGCCGAAATCAGTGAGCAGAAAGCTGGTTTTTCCCGAAAATCCCATGCGGTACCCGCCCCAGGGATCTTCACCCTCGCCAACCTTGCTCATACGGATCGTCAACGGCTTGCTGATACCGTTCAAGGTAAAATCCCCCATCATCACAATAGCACCGGAGTCATCCTCTTTGAATGATGAACTGACGAATGTTGCTTCGGGATATTTTTTGCTATTAAGGAAATCCTTGCCGCGCAGGTGTTTGTCGCGCTCCGCATGATTCGAATCGACGCTGCCGGTTTCAATGACCACAGAGACGCTCGATGCCGACGGCTTGTCCCGATCATAATTGAACTTCCCGGAAAAGCGGTTAAAACGCCCGGTCAACAGGCTGTAGCCGAGATGCGGAATTTCAAAGTTGATCGACGCATGCATGCCTTTGGTATCGATCACATAGGTTTCGGCAGCCACAAGATGCGCACTGCAAAAGAAGCTCAACAACAATATTACAATTCTGGTTTTACTCATTATTTTCTCTTTTTTGTGGGCAGTGGTGGACAGTTGCATCCAAACATACGCACTAAAACCACATCATGCAACATAAAATGATGATAAACAGCCGCCAGTGCATGCGCGAGCGACAGGATCATCAAGGCCCAGGCGAACCATAAATGCAATTGTCCGGCACTCTCTGCAGCTTCACCTGCAGTCTCAAGCAGCGGTGGCAGTTCGAACATGGAGAACACGGCTACACCCTGTCCTTCGGCAGTCACCACCAGATAACCACTCAATGCAATCAGCAACGGCAGCAGGTGCAGCAACAGATGCACCGTACTGGCAGCTAACGCCGCCACTCTTGTGATGAGTGGTTGAGGATGACGACTGAACAACGACCACAACATGCGCGCCGCCACCAGCAAGGTCACCAGTACGCCGAATGAGATATGCAATGCAGGCGCCCTGTTATACCAGGGGTGGTAATAGTCGAGGCTGGTCATCCACAACCCCGACGTAAACAGCGCCACCAAAGCAACGGCAATCAGCCAGTGCAGGAAAATGGTGACCAGGCCGTAGGAGTTTTCATTGTTTTTTAGCGGCAGCATGATGGATAGGGAGGTTTTAGGTGGTTAGGTTTTAGGTGGTTAGGTTTTAGGTGGTTAGGTTTTAGGTGGTTAGGTTTTAAGTTTTAGGTTTAGTACCGTAGGGTGCCAATAAGCGGAGCGCATTGCACCGAAAATAGCGGGATACGGTTTGTAGAAATTAAACCAAAGATTAACACCGATGTTCACAGATTTTTTTTCATCTCCTTGCATCTGTGTTTATCTGTGTGCATCTGTGGAAAAAAGGTTTTTCAGTGGTCTTCCAATTTCACAATCTCCTGGTGTTTCAGCTTTTGGCGATAATTTATTGCCAGTCCTTTTCCAGGAATGACTGCCTGTGGTGCAATCTCAAGCAGTGGCAGCAGCACAAATGCTCTCTGTGTAATGCCCGGATGTGGAATCTGCAACCGCGGCGTCAGCAGTTCGAGATCGTCATAGAGCAGCAGGTCCAGATCCAGGGTGCGTTCGCCCCAGCGGCGTTTGCGGATGCGGTGGTGCGCCTGCTCGATACGCTGCAGCGCCTCGAGCAGTTGCAGTGGCTGCAGCATGGTTTCGATCTGTGCAACGGCATTGATGTAATCAGGCTGGTCAGCAGGACCCATGGGCGGGCTGCAGTAGAGACTCGATGCTGTCAACAGCGTTGCTTGCTCGAGTAGCTGCAACTCTGCCAGTGCATTCTTTAACTGTTGACGGGGGTTGTCGAGGTTGCTGCCGAGGCCGATATAGGCAGACGCCACCTCTCCCTCAGGATTTTGCACTGTTGCGTGGACGGCGGCGACGCCGGCGCGTGCGCGGGCGGGTTTTCGGCTGATGCTTATGGACATCCGGGTGATCGACCTGGTAGTCAGTCCACCACTGCGCCACCTCCTGCTCGACTTCACCACATTGCGCGCGCAGCAGCAGGAAATCATAGGCCGCACGAAAACGCTGGTGGGAAAACAGGCGATTCGGCCGCTTGCCGTTGCGATTGAAAAAACGCGGCTGCAACGACCAGATCTCATTCATCATGATGGTATAGCGCTTATGAATCGGGATGACCTGAGCCTGGCTGGATAAAACTTTAGAAGCGGCGCGCTGAATAGCCGGAATAGCAGGCATTCCCTTGTCATCACGGTTAATCTCCGCCCGCGCACGCACCGGCTCCCACAACATCACCGCAAACAGGAATGCGGGAGTCACCGGCATCTCTTTGGCAATGCGCTGATCGGTGTTCAGCAACCCCTGGTTGAGCATCTGTGCAGTGCGTTCAGAAAATTCGCCTTCAAGAGCAGCCGCCGTCTGCGGGAAAAGATGGGGCAACAGCTTGTATTTTTGTAATATGCGAAAACTGACATGCGCCTGTCCCGCCATCAACAACTTCAGTATTTCATCAAAAAGACGTGCATCCGGAACCCCGTCAAGCAATCCACCCAGCTCATAGATGGGTTTAGCGGTCTCTTCGGCAATCTCAAAATCCAGCTTTGCTGCAAAACGCGCGGCACGCAGCATGCGCACCGGATCTTCCCGGTAACGGGTCTCAGGATCCCCAAGCAGGCGCAACAGCCCCTCTTCAAGATCAGCGATGCCTCCCCAGTAGTCAACGATGGAGAAATCCGCGATATTATAATAGAGTGCGTTGACCGTAAAATCGCGTCTCAGCGCATCCTCTTCGAGGGTTCCATAGACGTTATCACGAAGAATCATGCCCTCATCACTTTGATGATCACTGCTTTCAGCAGGCTCTCCTCCTCTGAAAGTCGCCACCTCGATAATTTCGCGACCGAAAAAGACATGCGCAAGACGAAAACGACGCCCGATCAGGCGGCAGTTGCGAAACAGTTTCTTCACCTCTTCCGGCTTCGCATCTGTTGCTATATCAAAATCCTTGGGGCGGTGGCCAAGCAGCAGATCACGCACAGCGCCGCCCACCAGGTGGGCCTCATAACCTGCATTGTGCAGACGGTAAAGCACCTTGACGGCGTTTTTTGAGATATTCGAGCGCGAAATATCATGTTTCGGACGAGGGATTATTGTTGGTTGAATAGTGCTCTTCCTGTGTTGATTGAGCCTTTTGTAAAGCTCTTAAAAGCTGTCATTTCGACTGCAAGGAGAAATCTTAAGTTATTGATAAATAAGATCTCTCACATTCATTCGAGATGACAAAACTCACTATTTACGAGTTTTGCAAGGGGCTCATTAATTGCGTCATTCATCAGATAGTGAAGACATGCTGACGATAATACTTGAGTTCGTCGATCGAGTCATAGACATCATCCAGTGCCTGATGGCGCATGTTTTTCTGCATCGCATCGGCGGTCTCAGGGTCCCAGCGCCTGACAAGTTCCTTGATGGTACTGACATCGAGATTGCGATAGTGGAAGTATTGCTCCAGAGTCGGCATTAGTCGCGCCATGAATCGGCGATCCTGGCAGATTGAATTGCCACACATTGGTGACTCGCCTGCCGGCACATGCTGCCTGACAAAATCCAGCGTCAGCTTCTCTGCCTGCTCGACACCTTGTTCGCTATTGTATATTCGCTCTATCAAGCCTGATTGCGTGTGCGTGTTGGTATTCCACTCATCCATCGCCTCGATAATCGCAAGCGGCTGATTGATCGCCACCACAGGGCCCTCGGCCACAGTTTTAAGCTGGGCATCGGTGATCACTGTTGCAATCTCGATGATCAGATCCCTGTCTGTATCCAGACCGGTCATCTCCAGATCGATCCAGATCAGGTAATTTGGATTTTGCATGATTTCTCTAGAATCCTTGAGTAGCCAACATCTCTACAAATTAAGTCAAATTTCAATAATAACTCTCGCCAGGATGCAAAGTTTCCGCGTCCTGCTTACGTCCATGTAGGCCAGGCTCGCCAAGAAAAATCTTTGCGGTCTTGGCGTCCTGGCGAGAAAAAATGGTTTTTTCATGCCTCTTCAGGCTAAAACCCGGTCTCACTCGATGATAAAAAAAAACCGCATCCAAACGATGCGGTTTTTTGACAAATAATGGCTGGATATCAGGAACAGCCGCCGCCCTGCGCCTGGGATGAACCGCATGATCCACATCCACCGCCGGCAGCAGCAGGCTGTATATTGTTGAAAACAAAGCTGGCTTCACCATTTCCGCGATCAACAAAATCGATCTCGACACCACGCAGGTGCTCAAGGGTGCCGTCATCGACGATCACCTTGAAGCTATCATAGTCACGCACACTGTCATTACCATTCAACTGATCGGTAAAACTCATGCCGAAACTGATGCCGCTGCATCCACCCGGGGTTGCGTAAACACGTACACCGGCAATGTCATCCTCGATCTGGGTTAGCAGCTCGGACATTTTTCCCTGTGCTGTCTCAGTCAGACTCAAATCACTGTTTGACAATAAATTCTGCGCTTCGCTCATCTGTACTTCACTCATTCGAAATCTCTCCTACGAGAATCAGAGATAAGTTTTAATTATACCACTCTCTACAAATTTATCGCTATTAATTTTTTTTGCAACATATTATCCTTCTATCCGGTCTATAACTATAATAGTGGCTGATCTTTTGGATGCCATCCGCTAGATCTCTTTAAATATCAATTAAAAATGCATTGGAGGAATCACATGCGCCTGCTTACAGCTATTCTTGTTCTCTTCACCAGTAGTGCGGTTTTTGCTGAAAACAGCACAAAGGTTGATGGATACACCATTCACCACAACATCATCACCACCGACTTTCTCAGCGACGACGTCGCTCGAAGTTACGGAATTATCCGCAGTAAAAACAGGGCCATGCTAAATGTCTCCGTGATTAAAGATAAGGAAGGCACAACAGGCGCACCCGTCAGCGCCAGTGTAAAGACCAATATGACAAATATCTATGGCCAGCAGCGCGGTCTCAATTTGCGTGAAATTCATGAAGCTGACGCGATCTATTACATCGGCACCTTTCTGGTGCGCAACGGAGAGACTCTCAATTTTCACCTCGACGTAAAGCCTGAAGGAGAGAGCAAATACTCCCCTGCAGTTTTCAGTGAAGAGTTTTTTGTCGATTAATGAAGAAAGGAAAAGAATTAACCACGAAGTTCACGAAGAAAAATCGTAACTATTCAGCATCTTCAACAAAGGCATAATACAGTCACTGCTATCGGGTGTATCTGCAAGAAACGTTGGAGGCATGGATGCCGACACGAGTCTACATGGATGTATTCACGACGTTTTCTGGAAGATACACCCGATAGCAGTGACGACCCCGAATGAACTGAATAGTTACGAAAAATCTTAACAAACCTTCGTGTTCTTCGTGGTGAAAAAATTCTTTCCTCCAATCAAACTGCCCCGAACCCGCGATAGAGGGTATAGAGTCCGAACACAATCAGACCGATACCTGCTGCTGAACGCACGGATGAACGCTGCATGAAGGGCACAAACTCCCCTGCCAGCAATCCGGTTGCGATCAGATTCGGCAGGGTGCCGAGGCCGAAAGCCAGCAGCAGCAGCGAGCCGTTGACGGCGCTGCCCGAACCCAGCGCCCAGATCAACATGCTGTAGACCAGGCCGCAGGGCAGCCAGCCCCACAACATACCGAGCACAAACCCCTGGCCGCTGTTTTTCACCGGCAATAATTTGCGTCCATAGGGCTCGATGCGCTTCCACAATGCGCCGCCGGCCGATTCGATATGTCGTAAAAAACCACTCCATCCACCCAGGTAGAGCCCCATCAACATCATCATCACACCGGCGATGAGCGCCAGCGTAATCTGCAGCCACTGTACCGGCAAAAAGCCTGTGGAGAGCTGGCCGATTCCCCCGAACAACGCCCCGGCAATGACATAGGAGAGCACGCGCCCGCCATTGTAGCTCAGTAGCAGCGGCAGCCGTTTTTGCTGCTGCGGCATCGCCAGCGACAGCGCACCGACGATACCGCCGCACATACCGACACAGTGAACCCCGCCAAGCAGTCCCGCCGTAAATGCGGATCCCAGTTGCAGCCATTCAACCATGCTTGTGCGCCAAAGGAATCATGCGTGATGTCAGCCAGATTAACAGCAGCACAGGGATGCCGATGATTGCGGTACCAAGAAAGAAAAAAGAATAGCCAACCTGATCGACGATCTGGCCGGAATAGCCTCCCAGCAACTTGGGGAAAAGCGTCATCAGCGAACTGAAGATCGCATACTGGATGGCGGTAAAGGAGACACTGGTAAGACTCGACAGCCAGGCAATAAATGCAGCAACCGCCAGGCCGCCGCTAAGGTTGTCCGCTGCAATAACCACCGTCAGCAGCCACACATCGCCGCTGTTCTGCGCCAGCAGCATGAATAATAGATTTGTCGCAGCAGTCAGCACTGCGCCTGTAAATAGAATCTTCATGACGCCAAAACGCAGCGTCAGGAAACCACCGAGGAAACCTCCCAGGATAGTCATCCACAAACCGAATACTTTGGTGACAGTCGCAATCTGCTCCTTGCTGAACCCCATATCCTGGTAAAAGACATTTGAAATCACACCCATGACAATATCGGCTATGCGATAAAACCCCACCAGCAGCAGGATCAGTACGGCAGCGCGGCCGTAACGGTGAAAAAAATCGGCAACCGGTTCGATATAGGTTTCACGCACCATGCCACGGTTGGCAATACCCACCAGCACCGCGAGATAAGCCATGCCCAGTGCAGAGACAAGTGATACCAGCAGGCGTCCGCTCTCCAGCAGAAAGGCCGCCAGGCCATTGTTGAAATGCAAGCTCTGCTGCATCCACATCTTGCCTGAATCGACAACCGTAGAGAGGGTGACAAATGTCGAAATGAAGGCAATCACGACGAGGATAAACAGGCCGAGGAATCGCAGGTAATCGACAGCATGATGCAAATAGCTGGAAGTGCTGCTGACTTGCGGCTCCCTGATCACCAGGGTCGTGATAACACCAATCAGCATAGCGCCAGCCATGCACATGTAAGTCAACTGCCAGGCCCGGTAATCATAAGACCCCATGTCGGAACCAAACCATGCTGCAAGATAGAGGGCCATGGCTCCAGCCATGACCATTCCTATACGATACCCCGCCACATAGGTCGATGACAGCAACGCCTGCACATCATCATCCGCCTCCTCGATGCGGTAGGCGTCAATGACGATATCCTGGGTGGCGGATGAAAACCCCAGCATCACCGCCGCCATCGCCATGCCCGTCAACGCAGCATCTCCCGTCGACGGATCATTCATGGACATCCAGACAATCGCCGTAATCACAGCAAATTGAGACAGCAGCAGCCAGCTGCGGCGGCGGCCCAGCAGTGCTGTCAGAAGAGGCAATGGCAGCTTGTCGACCAGCGGCGCCCATACGAACTTGAAAGAGTAGCCCAGCGCAGCCCAGCTGAAATAAGTGACGGCGCTGCGGTCCAACCCGGCTTCGCGCAGCCACAGTGAGAGGGTCGAGAAGATCAGCAGAATCGGCAGACCGGCGGAGAAGCCAAGAAACAGCATCGCCAGCACCTTTTGCCAATTCTCCTTGAGCAGAGTAAGCCAGTCGCTGTTTCTTACATTCGTGAATAGAGGCATAAATCAAGGTGGGCAATACATTGGGTTGCAGGCGCCACGGTGCAATGCGCACCGCTTATTGACACCCTACGGTTTTAAAATAATATAAACCACGGAACACACGGACGACACGGAATTATTTTTGTTTTGTTTCCGTGTATTCAGTGTGTTCCGTGGTAAAAAAGCTTTTGTAGGGTGGTATAAGCGGTAGCGCATCCCACCATGGCATTAGCCAGTGCTAGCGCCCCTGGCTGATAACCAGCGTGACTTCTTCTTTGGTGTCTGAGCTGACTGTGACTGCTGATGAGACAAAGTCGCTCCCCTGGGGTGTCGCATTTCCGCTCACGGAGATCTTGGCGCTGATGGTCACCTGGTCGGCAGACGAGAGTTTCGCCTGCGGCGTCATCGCCATGCTGTCATCGAGCGTCACCTCCAGCGGCAGCTCCTTCACTGTGTGGCGGGATGCGGCAAGCGGCATCGGTGGTCCATTGACAGCCTTGGCAAAAACAAAAACCGTATCTTCGGGCGAGAGTTTGCCAGCCAGCGCAGGATCCAGCGATACCCTGACCTTGATTGCCGCCGTACCCGGCGCTTGAGACAGTGGTTGCGGCTGCGGTTGAGGTTGCGGCTGCGGTTGCGGTTGCGGTTGCGAGGCTATCCGCGGCAGTGGCGCTGGCTGATCCTGCGGCTGTGCAAACTCCAGTTTGACGCCGGCTTTGGTCGCCGCCGCCTGCATCCTGGCACGCAGCTCCTGCTGATCCGCAGGCTTCAAAGTGGGTTCAGCTTTACCCCAGTGCACCAGCGCCAGCTTGTAGTCGCCGCGCTCTTCTGCCGCGATCCCGGCCAACCACAGTGCAGTAGTGCTTGTTGGGTCCAGTGCCAGCGCCCTGTTGACCAGCTCCTCCGGCCTTCCGCCGATTTTTCCATTCTGCGCCATGGCGACGGCATTGGCGAGCGCCAGCATCACAGGTGGATTGTCCGGCTGCAGCTTGTCGACAACCTCGAACGCCTTGGCCGCATCACCGTATTTGCTCATGCTCATGAGGCTGCGGCCCAATAAAAACCACCCCTCGGCATTTTCCGGTTCCTGCTTGAGGCGCTCAGCCAGACTCTGCACCATCTGCTCGACAGACTGCTGCCCGGCGCCATCATGGCCACTGTCTGCCGACTGCTGCGCCGTTGCGCCGTTGATCAGTTGCGGTGAACCGATGGCGAAGTAGAGCCCCAGTGTCAAAACCGGCAGCAATACACCGATGGCGGCTACACCCAGTGCGCCGGCAGTGGCAGAGGATTTCTGTTCCGCACCCTCAC
>JAYELV010000177.1:0-3513 GCA_034717755.1 Pseudomonadota bacterium
TGGCGCTGATCGATGTGCGGGTGCTGGACCACATCGTCGTAACCCTGGACGAGTGTGTGTCGCTGGCGCAGCGTGGACATCTGTGATTGGATCCAGGCTGCCACTGCGAGCGCTGGATGGAATTATTCGTCGTGCTCTTCGTGTCCTTCATGGTAAAAGCCTTTGTAACTATTCAGCTCCTACGGGATCATCACTGCTACCGGGTATATCTTCCAGAAAATGCGGCATCCTTCATCATGCCATGAAAGTAGTTTACACTTGTCCTTGTCATCCCGAGGGAAGAGAGGTACGAACGACGAGGGATCTTGTCGCACAGAGCATAAAGATCTCTCCTTCGTCGAGATGACAAACTGTAAACTGGTCATGAAGGATGCCGAAAATGCCGTGAATACATCCATGTAGGCTCGCTTCGGCATCCCTGCCTCCGACGTTTCCTCCCGATATACCCAATAGCAGTGACTTATTTTGCTGGTTTAATAAGATGCTGAATAATTACAAGCCTTTTAAGATATCTGCAATCTAACTGGCACATTGAGAATTGCTGCATCTGTGACCCCTGTATTGACAGATGCAACCATTTGATATACAGTAATAGTATCAAATGATCAGTGAAACGGCGTTTATCATGCACACATCAGCAATCCAGGAACAAGCAGCAATTTTCACACCCGGCGCCTCCATCCCGACCAGCCTTCTCGACCGCCTTGGTCTTCCCGAGCGTGGCGCCGAACTCCACCGCAAGCTGCACCGGGGATTTGAGTATAAATTCTCGATTGATCTCCTCAAGCATCTGCAAATAACACAAAAAGAGTTCTACGCCATCCTCAATTTTGCTCCCGCCACGATCAAGCGGCGCAAGGGCGGTCGTTTCACCACGGAAGAGAGTGATCGCCTCTATCGGCTTGCTGAAATATTCAATGCCGCCATCGAACTCTTTGAAAATGACGAGGAGAAAGCCAGAAAGTGGCTGAACCATCCGGTAAAAGGCCTGGGCGGCGAACGCCCTGTTGATATGGCGATCACCAGCGCTGAGACTGATGCCGCCATCGACCTTATTGGCCGCCTCGAACACGGCGTCTTCTCTTGAGCCAGGTGCTCCAAAAACATACTCATTTTGGTTTTCGCCTGGTAAAAAACAAGTGGTCAAAGCAGGCTTTCGATGGTGAAGGCGCCAGACGTTATGGAGGCCGCTGGAACTCAAAGGGAAGGCGCTGCGTCTACCTGGCTTCAACTCCGTCGCTTGCGCTGCTGGAAATCATGGTGCATCTCGATGACTACAGCCTGCTTGCAAATTATCTCCTGTTTCAAATGGCAATTCCGGGTTCATCACTGCTTGAACTTGATTCAGACTCACTTGCGGATGACTGGAATGCTGACCCGGCTCCACTCTCAAGCGCACGCATTGGTGACGAGTGGCTGCTTGGCCACTCATCGATGGCGCTCTCTGTGCCCAGCACAATTGTACCAAAGGAGAACATCATCTTGGTCAATCCAGCACATGTGCAATACTCTGAAACTCTGGCATCGGTAATAGAGATTGACTTCAGAGCAGACTCAAGACTCTGATGCATCAGCAAAACCACATGCAGAGAGAATCATGACAGCACTGAAACTCGTACAGGCCGTACAGATACTTAAGGCGGGCGGCATTGTCGCCTGCCCGACTGAAGCCGTCTACGGTCTCAGCTGCGATCCGCTGCAGAAGCCTGCCGTTGAACGCCTGCTCGCTATCAAGAGCAGGAGTATCGGCAAGGGATTGATTCTGGTTGCCTCCTCGATCGAACAGCTCCCCGGATTTGTATCGATTCCCGAGGAAAACCGCGAGGCCATTTTGATGAGCTGGCCGGGCCCGGCAACCTGGCTGCTTCCTGCAGGAAACGATGCTCCAACCTGGATCAAAGGCGATCATGATACTATCGCCATGCGCGTCACCGCACATCCGCTGATGGCTGAATTGTGCGAGGCATTCGGCCATTGCCTGGTCTCCACCAGCGCCAACATCTCAGGAGAGCCTGCGGCCCGGTCCGGACTGCAGGTGCAGCAACAACTTGGCAATCAGATCGATCTGATTCTGCATGCCGGGACCGGAACATCACGCAAGCCAACCACCATTCGGGACGCCATCACCGGAAAGGTCATCAGAGGATAAATTGTGAATATTGATATCGAGGCAGTAAAGCGCTACCTGCTGCAATTACAGAATTCTATCTGCGATGCCCTTGCGCTCGAGGATGGCGGCGAAGGCTTTCTCGAAGAGAGCTGGACACGCACCGAAGGCGGTGGCGGACGCTCCCGCGTCATCGAAGGGGGAGAGACCTTTGAGAAAGCCGGGGTCAATTTCTCACATGTCTCCGGAAATACATTGCCGGCCTCCGCCACGGCGCAGCGCCCGGAACTGGCGGGGCGCAGCTTTCAGGCCATGGGCGTCTCGCTGGTGATTCATCCGCACAACCCCTACGTGCCGACTTCCCATGCCAATGTGCGTTTTTTTGTCGCCGAAAAGGAGGGCGAAGAGCCTGTATGGTGGTTTGGCGGCGGTTATGACCTGACGCCCTACTACGCCTTCGAAGAGGATGTGGTCCACTGGCACTCCACTGCCCGCCAGGCCTGCCTGTCTTTCGGCGAAGATCGCTATGCAGAGTACAAAAAGTGGTGTGACGACTACTTCTTCCTCAAGCACCGCGATGAACCACGGGGTGTCGGCGGACTCTTTTTTGACGACCTCAACAGCCCTGGATTTGAACAGTCATTTGCCTTGATGCAGAGCGTCGGTAACAGCTTCATCCCTGCCTACCTGCCCATCGTGCAGAAGCGTAAAAGCATGGAATACGGCGAACGCGAACGCGATTTCCAGCTCTACCGGCGCGGCCGCTACGTCGAATTCAATCTGGTCTACGACCGTGGCACCATCTTCGGCCTGCAGACCGGCGGGCGCACCGAATCCATCCTGATGTCGCTGCCGCCGCTGGTCAAATGGCGCTATGACTGGAGTCCTGAGGAGGGCTCACCGGAAGCTGAACTCTACGAGAAGTATTTGATACCACGGGAGTGGTTATAGATAAAAGGCGCTACAATCGTAACTTCTCATTAATCCCGTGTATTAGTTGGGTTTGCGCAGGGTTGGGACCCGTTTTTCAGGGACGCGTGAATACCTCCCTGTAAGCTCTGATAAAACATCCCTGTTTTATACAGCCCTGAAAAGCAAGTCCCAACCCTGCTTTTCTGTACGGAGTTATTGAGAAAATACCTACAATCTGCTCACTTCGCGCTTGTCACCAATCCACCCCTTGATACCACGGGTGACATTGTAGACATTTTTATATCCAAGCTGCTTGATCAGCATCGTCGACCCGGCGCGGGTGCGGTTGCCGGTGCGGCAGATCAGAATCACCGGTTTGTCAGGAGAGGAGACCTTCTGCAGTTGAGAGACAAAATCCGGGTTGACCCCTCCCCTGGAAGTAAACAGCGTAATCATGTTGCTTCCCGGCACCACGCCAGTCTGTTTCCACTCTT
>JAYELV010000178.1:0-6059 GCA_034717755.1 Pseudomonadota bacterium
CCGGCCGGCTGCTTTTCTTGCTTTTTCCAGACTTTTTTCTGTTCTCCGGGCGCCATGAGGCCAGCTCTGCGCCGCATCCATCACCTGCCGGAGGCCTGGCCTGGGGTTTGCAGTCCGCATCGCCTTTGGGGCAGTGGAGACGTACATGAAAGTGGGTGTGGTGTTTCCACCAGGGGCGAATCTTGCGCAGCCAGCTGCGGTCATCCCACTGCATGCTGCAGAGTTCGATCTTGATGACAGGGTTGACGAGGATGCGCGCCACTCGCGGGTCTTGCGCGGCGAGCTGTATCAGGCGGGCCTGCCCCTTTGTCCAGACATCACGATTGAGCGTAAAGTTTTTCCGGTCCGCAAAAGCAATTGATTTGAGGTTGTCTCGCTTGCCGCTGGTGCGTTTGTAGTTGAGCGGCAGCCAGATGTCGGCATCCAGCCCGTTCTGGTGGCTGACGTGTCCTCCCGGCATCGGTCCTCCGCGAGGTTGACCCATATCAGCTACCAGCATCAGGCCAAGTTTTTCGTCAGCCACTTTGTTCGCCAGCTCTTTGAGATACTGGATCAGGCTGGGGTGGCCATAGTAGCGATTGCGCGACAGCCGCACCACCTGATAGCCGCGTCCTTCGGAGGGCATGCTCTCACCACCGGCAAAACAGCCGTGCGAATAGCCGCCGATCGTATCGGGCTGCTCTTTTGTGGGGGTTGCAACCTTTGACCAGGCATTGGGTGCGGCATTTGTTTGAGTGGTGGCGAACAAAGCCAACAGTAGAAGGGATATCCGAATCAGCATGGTGTTGGGCAGACCTGTTGTAACAATGGCTCAATGATTCGTAACTATTCAGCACCTACGGGATCGTCACTGCTCGCGGGTATACCTTCCGGAAAATGCCGTGAATACATCCATGTAGGCTCGCTTCGGCATCCCTGCCTCCGACGTTTCCTCCAGGTACACCCGCGAGTAGTGACTTATTTTGCAGGTTCAAGAAGATGCTGAATAGTTACAATGGTTCTTTCATTATCGCATGATCATTTCAACGCCTGCCAGCCCTCATTGCGGGTCAGCACCTGCAGTGCGCTGAAATTGGCCTTGTAGGACATTTTCTGACACCCGGCGACCCAGTAGCCGAGATAGAGCCATTTTAGGCCGAGTTGTTTGGCCTGCTCTATCTGCTGCAGAATGGCATAAGTACCGAGGCTGCGTTGATGCAATGCGGGGTCAAAAAAGGTGTAGAGCGCCGAGAGGCCGCCATCGACCACATCGGTGACAGCGACAAACAGCAGTTGTTGATCCTGCCACCCTTCCAGCAGCAGGGTTTCACTCCATTCGCTGAGCAGAAATCTTTGCATCTCCTCGATGCTGTCCGCGCTCATATCACCGTCAGCATGGCGTGCGAGGAGATACTCCTGATAGAGCCTGAAGTGTCTCTCTTGTAATGATGGCGTGACTTTGAGTTCTATCTCCCGGTTCATCTTCAGACAGCGCCGCTGTGAGCGGTTGGGCTGGAAAGCCCCGGTGTCGATACGCGCAGGCTTGCACGCAGAGCATGCGGGGCAACCCGGGCGGTAGACCATGTCGCCGCTGCGGCGAAAGCCTGATTCCAGCAGCATGCCGTAATGAGATGCGCTCAACGGAAACTGCGGGTCCACCACCTGCATGACTGCGGTCTGTTCCGGCAGGTAGGAGCAGAGGTGCGCTGTTCCCTGGTAGAGTTTGATGGAGGTATTACTCATGATCATGCCAGCGGATGCTGTTTTGCCGCTGACTGGCGACGGCATTCATCTTCAGGAACTCCTCTCGTGGAACAGTTTCAGCGCCCAGGGTGAGCAGGTGGGGAGTCTCCATCTGGCAGTCAATGAAATGAAAACCATCATGTTGCAGTTTGCGCGTCAATGCAACCAGGGCAATTTTGGAGGCATTGCTCATGAGGCTGAACATCGATTCGCCATAAAAGGCGCTGCCGATGGCGACGCCATACAATCCGCCAACCAGATTTGTTCCATGCCACACCTCAACCGAGTGGGCATAACCATGATGATGGAGTTCAGTATAGGCGTCGATCATTTCGCCGATGATCCAGGTGCCGGGCTGGTCGGAGCGGGGTGTTGCCGCACAGTTGCCGATGACATCACAGAAGGCTTCATCAAAGGTGGTGCGGTAGTCGCCTCTACGCAGGGTTTTCCGCAGGCTGCGGGAAATATGTATTTTTTCAGGGATCAGCAGCAGACGCGGATCGGGTGACCACCATAAAATGGGCTCTCCAGCGCTGAACCAGGGGAAGATGCCCGAACGATAGGCGTTGGATAGACGTGTGACGCTGAGGTCTCCGCCTATGGCCAGCAGTCCGTTCGGCTCGCTCTCGGCCAGCCGCGGATCTGGAAAGTCGCTGTCGCTGGAGGTATTGTCCAGAGAAAAAAACATCAGGCAAGAAAGTTTGCAGTCTTCAGTCGGCAGATATAAGAGAGAGTTGGCAGTCTTCAGTTTGTAGTTGACAGCAAAAGAAAAAAGAGAAGAGAAAGTTTGCAGGTGGCAATGACATGATTAGACTTCTGCCAACTGCCAACTGCCAACTGCCAACTATCTTTTTAGGACTCCAGCGCATCCAGGTACTTCTCGGCATCCAGCGCCGCCATACAGCCGTTTCCTGCCGAGGTGATTGCCTGGCGATAGACGTGATCCATGACATCACCGGCGGCAAAAACACCCTCGATGGTGGTTTCAGTGGCATTGCCGTCGATGCCGCTGTTGACCTTGAGGTAGCCATTGTGCATCTCCAGCTGGCCATCGAAAAGCGCCGTATTCGGCTTGTGTCCGATGGCAATGAACACACCATGCAGGTCAAGATCTTTCATCGAGTCATCCTTGACGTTTTTCAGGCGCATGCCGGTTACACCGCTGTCGTCACCCAGAACCTCTTCCAGCACGGAGTCCCACTCGATGGTGATGTTGCCATTTTCAACTTTGTCGAGAATATGCTTTTGCAGGATTTTTTCAGCGCGCAGTTCATCACGGCGATGCACCAGGGTGACATGGTCGGCAATGTTGGAGAGATAAAGCGCCTCCTCGACAGCGGTGTTGCCGCCACCGATCACACCGACCTTCTGGTTTTTATAGAAAAAACCGTCACAGGTGGCGCAGGCTGAGACACCCTTGCCTTTGAAGGCTTGTTCCGATTCCAGGCCCAGATACATGGCGGATGCGCCGGTGCAGATAATTAAAGCATCACAGGTGTATTCCTGCTGGTCGCCGCTGAGTTGAAAGGGGCGCTGGCTGAGATCCGCTTTGTTGATATGATCGAAAATGACTTCGGTGTCAAAACGCTCCGCATGCAGGCGCATGCGCTCCATCAGTTCCGGACCCTGGACGCCTTCGTTGTCACCCGGCCAGTTATCGACATCGGTGGTGGTCGTCAGTTGCCCGCCTTGCTCCATGCCGGTAACCAGTACGGGGTTGAGATTGGCGCGAGCAGCATAAACAGCAGCCGTATAGCCGGCGGGACCGGATCCCAGGATCAGAAGTCGACAATGCTTGCTTTCACTCATGTATAATTCTCCAAAATCAAGATGGCCCGACAGGCTTGTTCGGGCGGATTTTTTCTATGTTACGGAATGCAATCACAAGCGTAAAGGGATTCATGGTATTTCATGTGTTTTTAGTTATCGGTTTGAGTTGTATGGGGAGTAGTCATCGTGTCCTGGAGTGAGTTGGCAAACAGTAATGAACGTGGGATCAGCGAGCGTCTCAGAGAGGGAGCTTTCTGGATGATCGTCGCGGTTGCCGCCTACTTCTTTCTCACATTTATCACCTATTCGCAGCTTGATCCCGGCTGGTCGTATGTGGGCGAACGTGAGGATATCCATAACCTTGGCGGGGCGGCAGGAGCCTGGTTTGCCAGTGTTTTTTACTCACTGTTCGGCATATTCGCCTTTTTGTTTCCGGTGATGCTGGTGTGGAGCGGCTGGCTGATCCTCCGCGAGCGCACCGTTGATGACCACATGAATACGCCGCTGCTGACCCTGCGCTGGAGTGGTTTTGCATTGACAATCATCGGCGGCTGCGGTCTGGGCGCCCTGCATCTGAGCGATTTTGGACTGAAATTGGCAGAGGGGGCCGGGGGTATTCTCGGCCAGGTGCTGGAATCGATGCTGGTGAATGCGCTCAGTCAAACGGGTGCGACGCTGATGCTGGTGGCAATTTTTGTGGCGGGAGTCACTCTGTTTACCGGTGTCTCCTGGTTCATGGTTATGGAGGCGGTCGGCGGGGTCGTTGTGGGCGCTTATGAGCATATCGTCTCCTGGTTTGGCAAACGCCGGGAGTTGAAGGAGGAGAAAGTCGAGGCCCAGCGCCTCAAAGAGGAGCGCATCGTCTCGCTGAAAATTGACCGCAAAAAGGCAGAGACGAGAAAACCGCCGAAAATTGAACCGGTCATCCAGAAAATCAAACGCAGCGTCAGGGTCGAAAAAGAGAAGCAGACAACCCTGTTCAAAGCGGATCCCAATACCGTATTGCCGCCGTTATCCCTGCTGGATGAACCCGGGGAGAGAGTGCAGCAGTACTCAGACAAGGCCCTGGAAATGATGTCGCGGCAGCTCGAACTGAAGTTGTCGGATTTCAAGGTGGATGTCTCGGTGGTGGCTGTCCATCCGGGGCCAATTGTCACACTCTATGAGCTGGAGCTGGCGGCCGGCACCAAGGCCAGCAAGGTGAGCGCACTGTCGAAGGATCTGGCGCGATCCCTGTCGGTCATCAGTGTGCGTGTGGTTGAAAATATACCCGGCAAATCGGTGATCGGCATCGAGATCCCGAATGAGCACAGAGAGATCGTCTATCTCAGCGAGATACTGCGATCTGAAGTCTATGATAAATCCCGTTCGGTGATGACGCTGGGAATGGGCAAGGATATTGCCGGTAATCCGACCGTGGCCAATCTCTCTAAAATGCCGCATGCGCTGATCGCAGGCACCACGGGTTCCGGTAAGTCAGTGGCTGTGAATGCCATGATCCTGAGTCTGCTGTTCAAGGCGAAGGCGGATGAAGTGCGTATGATCATGATCGACCCCAAGATGCTGGAGTTGTCGGTGTATGAAGGCATTCCGCATCTGTTATGTCCGGTGGTCACCGATATGTCCGAGGCGGCCAATGCGCTGCGCTGGTGTGTGGCCGAGATGGAGCGGCGTTACAAATTAATGTCGGCGATGGGGGTACGTGGCATCGCCGGCTATAACAAGAAGGTCAGGGATGCAGAGAAGGCCGGTGAGCCATTGAAAGATCCGCTGTTCGTGGTTGATCCCAATGCTTTGCTGGATGAGGACGCCGAACCACCGGAGATTCCGACGCTGAGCAAAATGCCGTTTATCGTGGTTGTTGTCGATGAGTTCGCCGACATGATCATGGTGGTTGGTAAAAAAGTCGAGGAGTTGATCGCCCGGCTGGCGCAAAAGGCGCGTGCTGCCGGGATTCACCTGCTGCTGGCGACCCAGCGGCCATCGGTTGATGTCATCACAGGCCTGATCAAGGCAAATGTGCCTACCCGAGTTGCTTTCCAGGTTTCGTCGCGCATCGATTCCCGCACCATTCTTGACCAGCAGGGCGCCGAGCATCTGCTGGGACATGGCGATATGCTCTATCTGCCGCCGGGAACCAGCATCCCGCAGCGATTACATGGGGCTTTTGTGGACGACCACGAGGTGCATAATGTGGTCGAGTTCCTCAAGCAAAATGGCTCAGCGAGCTATGTTGATGAGATTCTCCAGGAGCCGTCCGAGGCGATTCCGGGGTTGTCGCCGGAGGCCTCAGGCGTCGATGTGGAAGACAGTGATCCACTGTTTGACGAGGCGGTGCAGATCGTTACCGACACGCGCCGCGCCTCCATCTCGGGAGTGCAGCGCCGCCTCAAAATCGGTTATAACCGGGCGGCGCGTATGATCGAGGAGATGGAGCGCATCGGCATCGTCTCTCCACCCGAAACCAATGGCTCCAGAACCGTTCTGGCTCCACCACCTGTCGAGGGTTGATGGCATGCCTATTTCTCAAGCGAGACCAACTCTCAGACTGACGATGCATGAAAGAG
>JAYELV010000178.1:6159-7947 GCA_034717755.1 Pseudomonadota bacterium
ATATCACAGCTCTCTCTGTTTTCAGCGCCGCTGCATGCGACAGCGCTGGATAACTTTCTCTCCGGATTGAAAACCATGCAGGCGGATTTCGTGCAGAGCGTCGAGTCGCAGGGAGGCAGTCAATCGATAACGCAAAGTGGTATTTTCTACCTCAAGCGTCCGGGTAAATTTCGTTGGGATTATGCCGGCAAGGAAGCGCAGTTGATTGTTGCCGACGGCAGAACGGTGTGGCTGCTGGATCGTGATCTCGAACAGGTTTCGCATCAGCCGCAAAAAATGGCGCTGCGCGGCACCCCGGCGCAGCTGCTGTCACAGGGGGAGAGGGTCGATAAACATTTCTCGGTTGTGCGTGAATATCAAAGCGATGGACTGGAGTGGATGGCGCTTGCTCCCGTTGATAAAGATAGCCAGGTTGAGGAGGTGGATGTTGCTTTTCGTGACAACAAGCTGATGAAGCTGGAGATGACAGACAAACTCGGCCAGCACACCAGGTTCAGCTTCAGCAATGTACAGCGCAATCCAACTCTCAGTAAAAGCCTGTTTAAATTCAAGGCGCCGCCGGGTTTCGATGTCTGGGAACACTGATCTGTTCGATCAGCAGGAGGGGCAATTCAGGCCGCTTGCCGATCGTATGCGGCCGCGCAATCTGCAGGAGTTTTACGGGCAGCTGAATATCGTTGGTGAGTCTTCACCGCTGCGCCAGGCCATAGAGAATGACCGTCTGCATTCGATGATCTTCTGGGGCCCCCCGGGCACAGGAAAAACCACGCTTGCCTCGATGCTGGCGAGCCACTCCGGTGCGGTTTTTATCAAGCTCTCTGCGGTGCTCTCTGGCGTCAAGGAGATTCGTGCTGCTGTCGAACAGGCGCGTGCGCTGCGCCAGCAGGGCCGCATGACAGTGCTCTTCATCGACGAGGTGCATCGTTTCAACAAGTCACAGCAGGATGCGTTTCTGCCGCATGTTGAAGACGGCACCATCGTTTTTGTTGGCGCCACCACGGAAAACCCCTCCTTCGAACTCAATAATGCGCTGCTCTCCCGCGCCCGTGTCTATGTATTGAAGGCGCTGGGTGATGATGCTTTGTTATCGATTATTCGCACTGCGATGATGGACAGAGAGCGGGGGCTGGGTGAACGTGGCCTGGTAATCGCGGAGGAGGATCTGCAGCTGTTGGTACAGGCCGCGGATGGCGATGCCAGGCGTGCGCTCAATCTGCTGGAGATTGCCGCAGATCTCAGTGAATCCGACCAGATCAGCTCTGAAACTATCAAAGAGATCGTTGCCGGCAGGGTGCGCCGCTTCGACAAGGGAGGGGAGAGTTTCTACGACCAGATTTCCGCCTTGCATAAATCCGTGCGCGGTTCATCACCGGATGCCGCACTCTACTGGTTTTGCCGCATGCTCGACGGCGGCTGTGATCCCCTCTATCTCGCCCGACGAGTGGTGCGCATGGCTTCAGAGGATATCGGCAATGCCGACCCGCGGGCGCTGCAGTTGGCTCTCAATGCCTGGGATGTGCAGGAGCGTCTCGGCAGCCCGGAGGGAGAACTCGCCATTGCGCAGGCAGTTATCTACCTGGCGGTTGCAGCAAAGAGCAATGCCGTCTATACAGCCTTCAACAGCGCTATGAAGACGGCAAAAAATTCGGGGTCCCTGGAAGTACCGCTGCATCTGCGCAATGCTCCCACAAAACTGATGAAAGAACTCGATTACGGCAAACAATATCGCTATGCGCACGATGAGCCCAACGCTTATGCTGCAGGTGAAAATTACCTGCCCGAAGAGCT
>JAYELV010000178.1:8047-11549 GCA_034717755.1 Pseudomonadota bacterium
ATGACCAAACATATCGGTATCCTCACGGCGGGTGGAGACAGCCCGGGTCTTAACGCTGCCATACGCGGTGTAGGAAAGGCAGCACAAAGCTACTACGACATGCAGATCATCGGTTTTCGCGATGGTTTTCGCGGCCTGGTTGAAAATCGCACCATGGCGCTGGACGGTGGCGTTTTATCGGATATTCTCACCCGGGGCGGCACCATCCTTGGAACCGGACGTGACAAGCCCAACCGCATGATGGTGGGCGGAAAAACCATGGACATGACCGATGTGATTGTCGAGAACTATCATGCGCGACATCTGGATGCGCTGGTTTGTCTGGGCGGCGGCGGCACGCAAAAAAATGCGCTGTTGCTCAAGCAGAAGGGGTTGAACGTGATTACCCTGCCCAAGACTATCGATAACGATGTATGGGGTACGGATGTCACCTTTGGCTATGACACCGCGCTGGGGATTGCGACGGATGCGATCGACCGCCTGCATAGCACGGCGCATAGCCATCACCGGATTATCGTGGCCGAGATCATGGGGCACAGGTCAGGTTGGCTGGCGCTTGGCGCCGGTATTGCCGGCGGTGCCGATGTCATTCTGATTCCCGAGATTGCCTACGATGTCGAGCGTATCGCCGAGGCGATTCGCATGCGCGTGCGCAGTGGTAAGAACTTCAGCATTGTTGCTGTCTCGGAGGGGGCAATGCCGATCGGTGTCGCTGAAAAATTCCACCAGGCGGATGCGATCAAGCGTGATCCAAAGAGCAAGAAAGAGAAAAAGGAGGCAAAAAAAGTGCTGGCGCAGATCGAGCGCGAGCACATCGACAACACCCTCTCTCTCTCGGGTAAGCTGGAGGAGTTGACCGGTCTGGAATCGCGTATCACCATCCTCGGTCATCTGCAACGCGGCGGCACGCCTTCAGCTGCAGACAGAATTCTGGCAACCCGTCTCGGCACCGCCTGCGCCGACCTGATCGAGTCGGAGAACTATGGCGTCATGGTGGCGGCCAGGGGTGAGGAGGCTGTCGCAATTCCATTGGAAGAGGTGGCTGGCAAGAAAAATCTGGTGCCCCCCAATCATGCATGGGTCGAGAGCGCCCGCCGCGTTGGCACCAGTTTTGGAGATTAATCCTGGCAATAGAATGAATTCTAACGACTTGCTTCACCGGCAAAATGCAGAGTAGGGAGAAGTGATGCGGCTTTATTTTGTCCGGGTGACGACTGGTCAGAGGAGGAGTTCTCTCCCTACACAGTCGAGATGCCGAACGGGGAGAAGGTGGAGATGCTGTTGGCCGAGCGCGGGAGTTGCCTGAGCAACAAACTGTGGGTGCGCGAGATCCGCAAGCTCACACAGAGAGGGCATCAAACAGCGCTGATTGCCACCGATTACCGTTCGCTCCAGGCGCCGCTTACTGACGTCATGTTCGCCAGATGGTCGCAGGAAAACTTCTTCAAATATGCCCGTGAACACTACAATCTTGACCGTTTGGTGGACTATCGCACCGAGGCCATTATCTCATGCGCCTGGCGCACCTGTTCAATACCCTGGCCCGGGTCTCCAGCGAACTGGCGGGACTGTTTCAGCAGTATGGGGCGCGTGGTGCGATTGGTCTGACTCACCTTTCCCGTTGATTGACTGCCTGCAGGACGGGTGACGGGCTTCTATTGCCTGAAGCACAGAATCCAGGGAATTTGACCTGACGCACATCTCAGATTCTAGAGCGATTCAGTCTGATTTTACGAAATTGAAGCTGGATTTTGAATTTCGGGGGTGAGGAAATACTTCATGCGTCAGGGCTGGTCTTCTGATAGTCTTATGCTATAGCAATAAGTTGCTCTATCAACAACACTAAAGCGAATGGGAGATAGAACTTTAAGATCAACATTCACAGCTTTTACAAACAATGGATGAGTTAATCGTATGAAAAAAATAACCGGCAGTCGCCGCTATCGGCTTGCCGGCCCCCTTGCCCTCGCAATTCTTCAAACCTGTCAGGTTGCCCAGGCTGAAGAGGAAGCCGACACCAACACCAACAAATTTTTTATCTCTGGCGACTTCAGAGCCGGCTGGCTTAACTATGACTACGGCAACCCCGACGGCATCCCAACCATCAACAAGGGTAACACGGACTCGCAGGGTTTTTATATTACTCCGAAAATATCCCTGAATACTCCTGTCTACTACGGATTTTCCGGCAAGGTTACCGTTGCCGGCGCTACCGATTTCGGCATCAACGGCGAAGACAAGCAAAGCCGGCTGTTCGTCTTCGACGGTGTTGAGAAAGAATCTTTCGCCATCCTGCAGGAGTTGTTCATTGAATACAACACCGAAGAGCACCATCTGCTGGTCGGACGCAACGAAATTTTCACCCCAATGATCGAGCATGACGACTACTATATGCTGGCTAACAGCTTCGGTGTCGCCTCCTATAAAAACACCTCGTTCGACAATTTCGGCATCCATGTCGGCTACTTCTATGACATGGCCGGTGTGTGGGATAGTGGCGCCAACGGCACCGAGTTTCACACCATGTCCGACGCCAGTTTTGTACCGCAGATCAACAAGGATGAAGCGGGCGATGAGGGCGTCTACTTTGCTTCGGTTGATTACAACAACGATACCCACCATGCCCAGCTTTGGAACTACTACGCGCCTGACCTCTACAACACCCTGTTCGCACAATACAACTACATGATGAAGACTGAGGGAGTCGGACATGACTTTGGCGTCCAGTTCATCGATTTTTCTCAGGTTGGAAATCTCAAAAGCAGCGACACCGAGATCGACTACAACATCATCTCCCTGAAATACGATGCCGCATTCGACAACGGCTGGTCGCTGGCTACGGGAGCCGCAAAATACAGCAACGGCGACGGCCAGGGATCGACCCTGGGAGCCTGGGGCGGCTACCCCTACTTTGCCAACGGCATGATTTTCCACTTTTTCGATGCTGGTTCACTGCGTGACGCCTCCTCCTTCAAGATCCAGGGCGGCTATGACTTCTCGAAAACATTGAATACCAATCTCGCCCTGAATGTCCGTTATACCTATTTCAATCTGAGTTCCGACTACTCGATCAGCTCGGACGGAAGACCGCAGGACGACATGCAGATGATCGGTGTGCAGCTGAAACACACCTTTCTTGAGAACGGCTACTTTGCCGCCACATTCGAGCACGTCAATCTCGACAATGAGGATCCGATCTGGGCGCTGAACCTGATCGGCGGATACAGGTTCTGAGATACAATCGTATAAACATATATCTGAACTACAAGGCTGTGCAGCGCCGTTCCCACATCAGGCGAGTTCTGCACCAGGTAGCCAACAAGCCCCAGGGAAGATAAGCCACCCTTCTGACCCACCAGGAGCCCGAAATGCCGGCAGCCGGTTTTGGCGACACACATAGCTATGAGGTGGCTCCGGGCTGAATATGAAATCAGATTGTCAGGGTCGTCAAACAGATTGGTGTCAAGTCCCACCTCGACCAGCACCTCGGCCAGCTCCACGC
>JAYELV010000178.1:11649-13367 GCA_034717755.1 Pseudomonadota bacterium
GCTCCTAGTCAAATAATAAAACTCGAGATTTCGACTCGTCTCAATCCCTTAACATTTTACTATTTGGCAACCTCTCAAGGCCAGAATATCATCTGCAAGGAATGGAAGCAGATCAGCCTGCTGATTTAACTTATGTTATAGTCTGGATGCTGTTGTTTTTTATAAGGCGCTTGCGGAATCAATGAAAATAAGGAGTGCTGTTCTCTCAATATTACTTTTTTCGGCTTCAACGATTGCAGTTGCTGCTGGAGACGAATCCACGGACGAGTCACAGCAGGTCAATAGCTTTAAAGATGCAATCACCAAAGGCACTGTCAAGGGGTTGTTGCGTTACAGCGGGCAATATCGTGACAGCAGTCTTCATCTGACCCAGGACAGTGCAACGCCAGATCCAAATATCCGGGCCGAGAAAAAACAGCAATACTCCGCCATAGGCGGCTATCTGGGATATGAGACAGCGCCCTGGTTCAACACCTCGGTCGGAGCAACTTTTTATACAGGGAACCCTGTGGGAAACAATCCGGATGACAGAAGAGGATTGGGCGGGTTGTACGAGGAGGATGGCGGACAGGACGCCTATATTGCACTGGGTGAAGCCTATCTCAGATACCAGACGGATGAACATCGTGTCGTCGTTGGACGTCACGAGATGCCGGATTATCGTTTTGTCTCTCTCTCCAATGTGCGTATGAGTCCTTTTACCCATGAGGGCGCAACCTATGAAAACAGTTCACTGGAGGATTTCAAATTCAATCTCGGCTACATCACCAGGCTCAAAGACAGGAATGCTTTTGACTTCGAAGATATGGTGAGAGCCGCTCGTGTCAAGACCGGTTGTGGAGGCGTTGATGCCAATGGAGACTGTAGTGCCAGCGGAGGGAAAATTCTGCTCCGCGGGGATTATAACCCTGATGATTTTGACTCCTCGGGGAGTTATTCGGGGGCAAACAAGGCCATGCCGATGTTTGCAGTCACCTATGCAAAAGAGGGACTCTCCCTCGAGGGATGGGATTACTATGCCGATGATTTTGTCAACACCCTCTATCTCTTCGGGCAGTACAAATATAAACCGGCGGACAACGATCTGGCGCTGACAGTGGCGGCGCAATATGCCAATCAGCAGGATGTTGGCGCTCATGTCGCCGGGGATGTGGATAGCTGGTTTTATGGCCTGAAATTTCAGGCCTACTATGAGGGGCTGACATTTTTTACGGCGTATAACCAGGTTTCATACAATGAGGATTCGTATGATGGCGGCACCATCTTTGTACGCTGGGGCACACCGCAAATGTTCAATTCGTATCAGGTACAGGACTCTGAGCTCGCGGGAACAAAGTCGGTCGGTGTCGGCCTGCAGTATGACTTTGGCCTGAAGGGGATTTTGCCTGGCGTGTTAATGCGTGTGCGCTATGCGGACTACAATCTCCCGGACAGCATTTCACAGGCTGATGCCAGGCAGGACAGATCTGAATTAACCTTTGATATTCGCTACTCTTTTGAGAAAACCACGGGTTTCGGCCTGTTTAACGAGATCGATGGGTTGAGTGTGCTGTTCAGAGTTGCATACAACAACTACAGAACCGATTATGACTTCGCGGCCTACAAGGCCAGGCATGGCTATGCGTTTGAAAGCGTAACGGATGACTTCTTCGACTACCGTTTGTATGTGGATTACAGGTTCTGACTGATGCTCATCTGAGCTCTGTCCAGCACCTTGG
>JAYELV010000179.1:0-3486 GCA_034717755.1 Pseudomonadota bacterium
CAATTGCGCGCCGACAGCTCTGTGAAGATAATGAAGAACTGATTACAAAGTTTGCAGTCTTCAGTTGGCAGTAGGCAGCTAAAAACAAAGTTGGCAGTCGTCAGCTAAAAACAAAGTTGGCAGTAGGCAGCAAACAGGAAAAAGAAAGTTTGCAGTAAAAAGGCTTGTAGTTGGCAATGGCTCAATTAGCCTTCTGCAAACTGCAAACTGCAAACTGCAAACTGCAAACTGCAAACTTTAAGTGGAAACCCATGACCATTCGCACCAGATTTGCTCCCAGTCCAACCGGTTACCTGCACGTCGGCGGCGCCCGTACGGCGCTCTTCTCGTGGCTGTATGCACGCAAGCATGGTGGTGACTTCGTGCTGCGTATCGAAGACACCGACCTTGAGCGCTCAACACAGGAATCCGTCAACGCTATTCTCGAGGGCATGGAGTGGCTCGGGCTCGATTATGATGAAGGTCCCTTTTTCCAGACAGAGCGCTTCGAGCGTTACGCGGAAGTGATCGAATCGCTGATGATGAGAGGCGTTGCCTATCGATGCAACTGCAGCAGGGAGCGTCTCGACAAGCTGCGTGACAAGCAGATGAAGCGCAAGCAGAAGCCGCGCTATGACGGCCACTGCAGGGAGCGGGATGTTGCCGGTGACGAGCCCCATGTGATCCGCTTTCGCAACCCTGACGATGGTGACGTGGTGGTCGATGATCTCATTCGCGGCAAAATGCTGATCAACAACCGCGAACTCGATGACCTGATCATTCGCCGCAGTGACGGAACTCCCACCTACAACCTGAGCGTGGTGGTGGATGATGCCGATATGAACATCACGCATGTGATTCGTGGTGATGACCACATCAATAATACGCCGCGGCAGATCAACATGCTGCGGGCGTTGAATCTGCCGGTGCCGAAATACGCCCACCTGCCGATGATTCTCGGCGATGATGGAGCACGTCTCTCCAAGCGTCACGGCGCCGTCAGCGTGATGCAGTACAAGGAGGAGGGGTATCTTCCAGATGCACTGCTCAACTACCTGGTGCGGCTCGGCTGGTCGCATGGCGACCAGGAGATTTTCTCTGTTGACGAGATGATCGAACTGTTTGAACTGGAGGGCGTCAACAAGGCGCCGTCTGCCTTCAATACTGAAAAGCTGCAGTGGATCAACCAGCACTATCTGAAACAGCATGATGCGCGTCATGTTGCGATTCAGCTGGCGCCGCATCTGAACCAGCGCGGTCTCGAGGTTACGGTGGGGCATCATCTTCAGGCTGTCGTCGAGGCGCAGCGTGAGCGTGCGCAGACGCTCGAAGAGCTGGCGGAAATTTCGCTCTTTTATTATCGTGATTTTGACGAATATGACGCCAAAGCAGCAAAGCGAGCGCTCAAACCTGAATCTGTGGAAGCGCTGCAGGCTGTCAAATCAGCACTTGAAAATCTGCATGAGTGGTCGCGTGAATCGCTGCATGCTGCCGTTGCCGCCGTGGTTGAGCAGCTGGATACGGGTTTTGGCAAGGTGGCTATGCCGCTGCGTATCGCTGTCACCGGCGGTGCGCCCTCGCCAGACCTCGACCTGACGCTCTCGCTGGTTGGCAGAGAGGCGACGCTGCGCCGCATCGACCAGGCAATTGCCTGGATTGGCGATCATTGAGATACCAATATCTTACATATTCAATCAGTCACTTCTCAAAAATCCCATGCATCATTTGAGTTCGCCAATGCGTAGGGCGCAATAAGCGACAGCGCATTGCGCCGCATGGGGAAGGTGCAATGCGCTGTCGCTTATTGCACCCTACTGACTCAAGTAAAGCACGGGGTTGTTGAGAAATTACAGTTTAGAGAAGTTAGATGTCAGATCAGAAACCAACAAATTTTATCCGCCAGGTAATCGATGCCGATCTGGCCAGTGGTAAACACCACAGCATCGCAACACGTTTTCCGCCGGAGCCGAACGGCTACCTGCATATCGGCCACGCCAAATCGATCGTATTGAATTTTGGCATCGCAGATGATTACAACGGCAGCTGCAACCTGCGCTTCGACGACACCAACCCGCAGAAGGAGGAGGAGGAGTTCGTCGACGCCATCGAGCATGATGTCGAGTGGCTGGGGTACCACTGGGATAATCTCTACTTCGCCTCCGACTACTTCGAGCAGCTGCATGATTTTGCAGTGGAGCTGATCAACAAGGGTCTTGCCTATGTGTGCGAGCTCTCTGCTGAAGAGATGCGCGAATATCGCGGCACGCTTACCGAAGCCGGCAGCAACAGCCCCTGGCGTGATCGCACTGTGGAGGAGAATCTCGATCTGTTTGAACGCATGCGCGCTGCTGAGTTCGAGGACGGCAGCAGGGTATTGCGGGCAAAGATCGACATGGCAAGTCCCAACATCAACCTGCGTGATCCGGTCATCTATCGCATCCGCAGCGGACTGATCCATCACCAGACCGGCGACACCTGGTGTCTCTATCCGATGTATGATTTTACCCATCCCATCTCCGATGCGCTGGAGGGGATCACCCACTCGCTGTGTACGCTGGAGTTTGAAGACCACCGTCCATTGTACGACTGGGTGCTGGACAACATCAGCATCGATTGCCACCCGCAGCAGATCGAATTTTCACGCCTCAATCTGCAATACACGGTAATGAGCAAGCGCAAGCTGACGCAGCTGGTGGATGACGGCCTGGTCAACGGCTGGGACGACCCGCGCATGCCGACCATCGCCGGTTTGCGCCGCCGTGGTTATTCGCCAGCCTCGATTCGGGAGTTTTGCAACCGTATCGGCATCACCAAGGCGGATAACAGCATCGAAATGGGGATGCTCGAGAGCTGCATCCGTGAGGATATGGAAAAATCTGCACCACGCCGCATGGCGGTGCTGAATCCGCTCAAGGTGGTCATCAGCAACTACCCTCAAGAGCAGGTGGAGCAACTTTCAGCGCCGAATCACCCCAAGGATGAGAGCATGGGCAAGCGTCAGCTGCCGTTTGACAGGGAGCTCTATATCGATCGCAATGACTTCATGGAGGTCGCGCCTAACAGGAAGTTCAAGCGTCTGGTGAGTGGAGGAGAAGTGCGGCTGCGCAACAGCTATGTGATTCGCTGCGACGAGGTGATCACAGATGCGCATGGTGAAATCAGCGAACTACAGTGCAGCTATGACCCCGATACTCTCGGCAAAAATCCACCGGATCGTAAGATCAAGGGTGTCATTCACTGGGTGTCGGCAAAGCATGGCGTCAAGGCCGAAGTGCGCCTCTATGACCGCCTCTTCTCACATCCGGCGCCGGATGCGGATAAGGAGATCGAAGAGTGGAAACAGCACCTCAATCCACAATCCCTGCTGGTGATCGAAAACGCCATGCTGGAAGCTTCGCTGCATGATGCGCAGCCGGGTGAGCGCTTTCAGTTCGAGCGAGAAGGCTACTTCTGCCGTGACAGCGTGATTACCGGGAAACTTGTCATGAACCGCGTTGTCACCCTGCG
>JAYELV010000180.1:0-3476 GCA_034717755.1 Pseudomonadota bacterium
AAGAGAAAAAAAGCATACTCAACGAAATTCTCAGCAACAGCAAGGCCGAACTCATCCAGAGCATCGGCCATGTAGCCGTTCTATTTCGCCGCAATCATAAAAAACCGAAGATCAAACTGCCATAAAAAGGAAATTAACTCAAGGACGGTCATCCAGCAATTTGCCCTCTTTCACCACCGGCATCAAATCCTCTTTGTTGATGCCCAGCAGCAGTACCGCAACACTGGCAACGAAGATCGATGAGTAGGTTCCGACGAATACGCCAACCAGCAACGCCAGTGCAAAACCATGAATGATTTCACCGCCAAAGATAAATAGCGCCAGCAGCACAACCACAGTGGTGAAGGAGGTGATCATGGTGCGCGACAGCGTCTGGTTCAGGGAGACATTGATGATCTCTATAGGCGTTCCTTTGCGCATGACGCGAAAATTTTCCCGAATACGGTCATACACCACGATAGTGTCATTCAGCGAGTAACCGATAACCGCCAGGATCGCGGCCAGTACAGGAAGATCAAAAACAGCCCACACGAGTGCAAAGATGCCGACAACGAATACCACATCGTGCACCAACGCGATAATAGATCCCAGTGCAAATCGCCATTCGAAGCGTAATGCGACATAGATGAGGATGGCGATCAGCGCATACAGCATCGCCAGGCCGCCGTCTTCGGTCAACTCCTCACCAACCTGCGGACCGACAAATTCGACCCGCCGCAAATCCGGTTTCTCCCCCGTCACAGCGCTGAGAAGTTCAAACACAGTGTTGGAGATCATCTCGTTGGAGACGCCTTCATGCGGCGGAATACGCACCAGCACATCGCGTGGCGTGCCAAAACTCTGTGCAGAGGCGTCTCCATAACCCCCCTCTTTCAGGGCAGTGCGCACATCCTTCAATTCGACATCAGATTTGTAACCCAGCTCGATGAGTGTTCCACCGGTGAAGTCGATGCCGAAATTCAGACCTCGCACACCGATTGCAGCAATCGCAATGACCAGCACCAAAGCTGAAGCCATCAAGGCAATTTTGCGCTTTGACATAAAATCGACAGCTGGAACCTTGTCCAGAATGCGGGTTCCGATTGGCAGTGCTTTCATGCGCTTGCCGCCATACAACAGGTTCACGACCGCCCTGGTGCCGAGAATCGCGGTAAACATGGATGTGAGGATGCCGATGAACAGCGTCACCGCAAAACCCTTGATCGGCCCGGTGCCGAAACTGAACAGCAAGACTGCAGCAATCAGGGTGGTGATATTGGCGTCGACGATGGTCGACAGCGCCTTTGCATAACCAGCCTGGATACTCGCCTGCGGTGTACTGCCGATACGAATCTCTTCACGAATACGCTCAAAGATCAGCACATTGGCGTCTACCGCCATACCAACCGTCAGCACAATCCCGGCGATACCCGGCAGCGTCAATGTGGCCTGCAGCAGTGACAATACGGCCACGATCATGATCAGGTTCACCATCAGCGCCAGATCAGCAACCAGTCCAAAGGCGCGGTAGTAAAAGGCCATGAAAATGACCACCAGAAAAAAACCGATCATCACAGAGCGGAAGCCCTGGTCGATATTGTCCTGCCCCAGGCTGGGACCGACGGTGCGCTCCTCGACAATCTCTATGGGCGCCTTCAGCGCGCCTGCACGCAGGAACAGCGCCAGTGTTTTTGCCTCTTCAGCTGAATCCAGTCCGGTTGTCTGGAAATGACGACCGAAAGGTTCGAGAATATTGGCCACGCTGATGACCTCCTCGACGTGCTTCTTGATGCTCTTGCCATCTGCATCCCTGCCAACGACGCGGTCTTCGATGAAGACTACAGCCATGGGTTTGCTGACATTCTCGGTAGTGACGCGGCGCATCTTGTCTGCGCCACGGCCGTTCAGAGAGATGGAAACCATCGGCGAACCGGAGCGTGAGTCGATTCCGGCATTGGCGTTGACGATCTGGTCACCGGTAATGATGCGTCCACGTTTGAGTAATACCGGCTGGCCGTCACGATCGAAACGCAGTTCGGATGCCGGCGGCACCTTGCCGTTTTTGGCATCGATAGCGCTGTGCTTATCATCGACCAGGCGGTACTCCAGGGTTGCCGTAGCCTGCAGAATCTCCTTGACCTTGGCGGGATCCTGAACACCCGGCAACTCGACCACAATACGGCGGTTACCCTGCTGCTGCACAATGGGTTCGGTGACACCAAGCTGATTGACCCGGTTGCGCAGGGTCGTCATATTCTGCTCGAGCGCAAATTTCTTTGCTTCGCGGATGCCCTGCGGCTTGAATTTTGCAGTGACCAGGTACTCTTCACCACGTTGAGAAGTATCGATGTCAAAATCACGCAACAGATCCGAGATAACATCCTCTGCTGCGTCACGTTCATCCGACGTCCTGAAACTGACCTCGATGCCGTTGGAGATGGCCTTGATTCTGCCAAAGATCTTCTTTTTACGCAGTTCGCTGCGCACATCACTGGCCTGGTCCTTGAGGGTATTCTTTAACGCAGCCTCCATATCGACATCGATCAGGACGTGGATACCACCACGCAAATCGAGACCAAGGCTCATCGGCCTGGCGCCGAGACCTTCAAGCCACGCCGGAACGTCCGGAGAGAGATTCAGCGCCAGTGCGTACGAATCCTGAAACTTCTCCTCCAGCACCTCCTTGGCCTTCAACTGGGTGGAGCCGTCATTGAAACGCACCCTGATCTTGCCGGTTTCCCTGTCGATACGCTTGATCTCCAGGCTATGCTCTTTGAGAATCGACTCAACCTGTCCAACCATACCGTCGGTTATTTCCGCAGTGCGGCTGGTCGGGGATATCTCTATCGAGGGATCCTGGCCGAAGATATTCGGCAAGGCATAGAATGCGGCAATCAGCACGACTGCCAGGATCATCAGGTTTTTCCACAAGGGGTAATGGTTCATAACGTCCGGCTAATCTAAATGAATCAATGGGTAATCAGAGTTGTCGTCATTTTTCAATAACTCCGTGCGATTGCCGTCATATATTTTTACAAAAATATATTCAATGCACGGAGTTATTGAGATGTTACGAGTTGTCAACAGATGCTGGGGTGGATCACATCTCTTTGAGCGTACCTTTTGGCATCACTGCAGAGATCGAGGTGCGGCGGATCTTGATTTCAACACCGGGAGCGATTTCGAGGGAGGCAAGATTGTCGCCCAGCGAAGTCACTTTACCCATCAAACCACCTTCGGTCTGCACCTCGTCACCCTTTTGCAGCGACTGCACCAGCGACTTGTGCTCTTTCTGACGCTTCATCTGCGGACGAATAAGAAAGAAGTAGAAGATAACGACCAGACCCAGAGGGAACAGCAGCCCTGTCCAGGCAGGCGTCTCAGCGGCGGTGGCTGTCGCATCTGCAACAGCATCGGAGATAAAAAAGTTCAACATTTGGGATACTCTATTTTAGTAATAAATCTGCATGAAGCGCGGGATTATGCCACAACCAGCC
>JAYELV010000181.1:0-3474 GCA_034717755.1 Pseudomonadota bacterium
CCTATCTCTGCTAGCATAGTCTCTGTAGAACCGACTGCAATATCTTATCAGGGGTACGAAATCATGAAAATTGTAAGGCATGGTCTATCAATAGGCATCGAAAGCATTGGAAGTCATTTTTTCGTCTCATTAAAAGCGACGGGGAAACTCACGCATGAAGACTATGAAACGATTACACCAATGCTTGATTCCGCATTGAGCGCTGTGAAAGAGCCACAGGTGAAAGTCCTGATAGATGGAACTGAATTGGAGGGTTGGGAACTCAGGGCTGCGTGGGATGATTTCAAGCTTGGCTTAAAGCATGGAAACGAGTTTGAAAAAATCGCAATTTACGGGAATAAAAATTGGCAGGAGATTACTGCGAAAATCGGGGCATGGTTTATTTCCGGTGAAGTGAAATACTTTGAGAGCGAAGATGATGCATTGGCTTGGCTCAACGAATGAATCAGGTAAATGACATGATTGTCTGGAGGGCTCTGAACATCTCATTATCAACTTGAAGAAGTAGCAGTGAAAACAAATTTCAGCTTAATTCAGGCGGTTGTTGTGATTGTGGCGATAGGCCTGCTCTATTTCACGCTGCAAAGAATTCAACAAACTCCGCCGTTGCCGGAAATCCCCTACACCGAATTCAAAGAGCTGTTAAAAGAAGGTGATATCGGCAAGTTGCATCAAACAGGCCAGGTATTGGAAGGGGAACTGAAGAGTGCAATTATCCTTGGCGATTCCTCCACCCCCTCCTCCCGCTTCCGCACCGTTGTACCTGCGTTCGGCGACGATGAATTACTGCCGCTGCTGGAATGGGAAGATGTAACTTTACGAGTGACCCCGGAGTCAGAAGCAGACATGGGCAACCGGCTCCTGTCGTGGCTCCCGTTACTGCTTCTGTTATTTGTGTATCTCTTCTTTCTGCGACGCATGTCCCGGAATGTCTCCGGCGGCATGGGACGTGGCGGGACACTGGATAACTTCCTTAACCCCGGCTCTTCCGACAAAGAGGGCAAGATACCTGACATCAGCTTTGATGATGTTGCGGGGCAGGATAACGCCAAGCATGAAGTCACGGAGCTGGTGGATTATCTGGGTAATCCCGACAGCTATAACAAGCTGGGGGCCTACATTCCGCACGGACTGTTGCTGATGGGTGCGCCCGGCACGGGAAAAACACTCATGGCCCGTGCACTGGCGGGCGAGGCTAAAGTCCCGTTCTTCTCCATCTCGGCATCGGAATTTGTTGAAGTTTTCGTCGGAGTAGGTGCATCAAGAGTGCGCCGGATGTTCGCCCAGGCCAAGGAGCGCGCACCCAGCATCATCTTTATCGACGAACTCGACAGTGTGGGCCGAATCCGTGGCACCGGGCTTGGTGGTGGCCACGATGAGCGTGAACAGACCCTGAACCAGATACTGGCGGAGATGGATGGCTTCTCCGGCCATGAGGCGGTGATAGTGATCGCCGCCACCAATCGGCCAGACGTACTCGATCCGGCGCTATTGCGGCCGGGGCGTTTCGACCGTCACGTCACACTCGACCTGCCCGATCTCGATGCCCGCGTCGCCATACTGAAAGTGCATACCCGCAAGGTGCCGCTGACCGATAACGTCAGTCTGAAAGAGATAGCGGCAGGCATACCCGGCTTCTCCGGCGCGGATATTAGAAACCTGGTCAATGAAGCAGCCATGCGCGCCGCAAGGGAAAATCGCAGACAGGTCATTCAGGAAGATTTCGACGAAATGCGTGACAAGATACTCATGGGCTCTGTACGCACTCTCGCCATACAGCCTGAGGAGAGACACTCTCTGGCAGTACACGAAGGTGGTCACGCCATTGCGGCCTATTACCTGCCATATGCCGACCCGCTGTTTAAAGTGACGATCATTCCCCGCGGGCATACTCTTGGCGCCACCCACCAGTTACCGGAGCAAGAACGGCACACACTGACAAAAAAATACCTTGGCGACCGTCTCGCTGTCATGATGGGCGGACGCGTCGCCGAAAAATTGCTGCTGGACAGCATCAGCTCCGGGGCCGATGACGACATCCGCCAGGCGACCGCACTGGTGCGCTCCATGGTCGGCCGCTGGGGCATGTCGGAGGAAATTGGCCCCATGGATGTTCGCGAAAACGAAGAGCACCCTTTTCTTGGCCGTGAGATCGCCCAGCCGCGCCGCTTCAGCGAAGCCACTGCCCAGGCTGTAGACAAGGCAGTCAAAGAGCTGCTGCATGAGGCGGAAAAACGCGCCGAAAGCATCATGAAGAGTCATAGCGATCAACTGGAAACCCTGATTGCATCGTTGGAAAAGCACGAAACACTGGACAGGGATCAAATTGAGCAAATACTGGAAAAACACGCATTAAAGCAGGTCAGCAATATGATTCCCGTTAATAAATAGAGGCGTCCTAAAGTCTCTGTACTATAGTCTTGATGTAGACGTTAAATTAAAAAAGGATTCCATCGATGAAACAACCACTGCAAATTACCTTTCGCGACATGCCCCACTCAGATGCGCTTGAGACCCATATTCGAGAGAAGGCGGCCAAACTGGATGAGTTTTATGAGCATATTATAGGTTGCCACGTCGTGCTTGAGCAGCCCCATGGACACCACCACCAGGGCAAATTGTTTCACGTCACAATTGACATGACCGTGCCCACCGGAGAGCTGGTGGTCAACCGTTCACCCGGGGAGCATCATGCGCACGAGGATGCCTATGTAGCCATCCGCGACGCATTCAAAGCGATGCGCAGAAAGTTGCAGGATTTTGCAAGCAAGCAGCGTGGCGACGTGAAAAGACACAGCACGCCGGACCATGGGAAGATCTCTGAGATGGTGCAGCATCAGGACTATGGCAGGATTCTGACGTCCGAGGGAAGAGAAGTCTATTTCCACCGAAATAGTCTGCTCGGAGGTGATTTCGACTCCCTGGAGATCGGCAGTGAGGTGCGATTTGATGAAGAAATCGGCGATGAGGGGCCTCAGGCAAGTACGGTGCACCTGATTGGTAAACACCATATCGTCGATTAGGAGCCTGTCCGAGGAAAGCTCTGATCGTTTTTTTACCGGAGAACCAATATGTCAAAGCACTGGATAGTAGTAGCAGATCAAAGCAAGGCGCGTATCTTTACCGTTGACGATCCGCGCGGTGAATTGCAGGAGTTGGAGCAACTGGAGCATCCTGCAGGTCGCGACCAGGCGCAAACACTGGGCTCAGACCGTCCGGGGCGCAGTTTTGACAGCAGCGGCCAGGGACGCCACGCCATGGGGTCATCGGTGGAACCAAAAGAGCAGGAGGCCATTCGTTTCGCCAAACAGGTCGGCGATCATCTTCAAGCTGCCTGTAAAGCCGGCCACTGCAACCGGCTGCTGCTGGTTGCAGGCCCTCATTTTATCGGCCTGTTGAAAGATCAGCTCGGCTCATTGACGGATGTGACGGTTAGCGAGATCGTAAAGAACTTGGGACAATATGATTCCCGTG
>JAYELV010000182.1:0-3467 GCA_034717755.1 Pseudomonadota bacterium
GTAAGAAACGTAGGAGGCATGGATGCCGACTCGAGCCTACGTCATACATGGATGTATCAGTGTCGCCAGAGGCAGGATGCCGGAAGCGACCATGGATGTATTCACGGCGTTTTCTGGAAGATATGCCTGCAAACAGCGACGACATTACTGGTACTGAATAGTTACCATAATCATTGCTGCCGACGACCTGTTTCAATGCCCTGGAGGCATTCGGGGGCACGAGATGATCCTGCTGCGCGTAAACATTCAAAATCGGTATCTCAAGCCTGTTCAGCTCAATGCATTTGCCGCCGATCTCGAGCTCTCCCCTGATCAGCCGATTTTGCTGGTAGCATGATTGTTGACACGGAGATATTGAGAAATTACCTGGAATATTGACAGGATGCTAAATAGTCGCGTTTATTAGTATCTGTGTGCATCTGTGTTCCTGTGTGCATCTGTGGATAAAAAAATTCACCCGTAACCGGCGCTATTCAAAATATCGTGTAAACGACTCCACATCCTCCCGCGGTGTACGATAGCTGTTCACCAGGGCATCCTTGTCCTCGTAACCCAGCGCCATACCACAGAGCAAGAGACTCTCCTGCGGATAATCCAGTGCCGTTTTTATCAGTTCGGGATAGTCAGCCAGGGAGGCCTGCGGGCAGGTTGCCAGTCCTTCTTCTACGGCAGCCAGCATCACTGATTGCATGAACATGCCGTAATCCATGTAGGAACCAGTTTGCATCCCATCATCCATAAAGAACAGCAGCAGCACGGGCGCATCAAAAGCACGGAAATTGGCGGCCCATTGGTCAAGCTGTCGCTGCTTGTCTCCACGCTCTATCTTCAGGGTGGAATACATTTGCATACCGCAGGCAATGCGGCGGGATTTGTAGGGCTCTACCCATTGCAGGGGATAATAGGTGTAGTCAGCCCTGGCTTTCACTCCATCACGAAAAGCTGTTTCCAGTTGCTGCTGCAACTGCTTTTTTTTCTCGCCGGAAACCACGGCAACCTGCCAGGGCTGGGTATTGACGCCGGAAGGCGCATGGCTGGCAGCAGCCAGGATGTTATTGATTTTTTCTATTTCAACAGTTTTGTTCAAATAGGCGCGCACCGATTTACGCTGTTGTAGGGCTTCTCGTACATTCATGGTTTGTCCTGAATTGTGTTTAACAAAGCCCCCAATCCCGCCACACCGGAACACATCCATGCGGCAGCGGCGCCAATTTTCCCAACCTGGTCCACGACTGTTCAGGGCTGTGGAAATCAGATCCGACTGATGAGAGCATCTCATAATCCTTTGCATGCGCCGCCATGGTGAATGCTTCATCCACACTGTGACTGCCGGAAACCACCTCCAGCGCCTCTCCTCCCGCGTCTTTGAAATCACGGATCAGCTTTCTCAATTTGGTGCGTGTGAGGCGATAGCGGGCCGGGTGGGCGATCACCGCCTGCCCGCCGGCTTCACGAATCCAGCCGACTGCTTCATCGAGCGAGCTCCACTGGCCATGGACATGACCTGGCTTGCCCTTGACAAGATAGTGTCGAAAAACAGCCCGCATATCCTTTGCCCTGCCCTGCTCAACCAGGAAGCGTGCGAAATGTGTGCGGCTGATGAGGGTTCCATTCGACAACGACCTGGCCGCTGCATAGGCGCCGTCGATACCTGCCTTTTCAAGTTTGCGCCCAATCTCCCGGGCTCGCCAGTGGCGAAACTCCACCAGCTTTTTCAAACCCTGCTGCAAAGATGGAGACTGTGGATCAATCCCAAGAGCAACGATATGGATAGTTGCACTCTTCCAGGTCACAGAGATCTCGGCTCCGGGAACCAGTTGCAGGGCACAGCTTGAGGCGGCCTGCTGTGCCTCGATGATCCCTTCGGTTGAGTCATGGTCGGTCAACGCCAGCACACTCACACCGGCCGCATGTGCACGTTGAACCAGCTGCGTGGGTGTCAGTGTGCCGTCTGAAGCTGTAGAATGGCTGTGAAGATCATAAACAATGTCCATCTTTTCATTTTACCTGAGGAAACATGCATTCACCCACGCAATATATTGACCCGGCCGATCTTGGCGCCCTGATGGAGGAGTTTTTCACCCTTGCTGAGGGTGTTGCTGAGCAATGGCAGGATGAGTCGCAGGATGATATGCAGGGAACAACACCGGATCTGATTATCAAGGCGGTTGAACAGTTGCATGAGATCCTGCAGTTGTACGGTGCAGAGCAGCATCAACCGTCCGACGCAAATGAACTCAATCAATGCAGTGACTACGGATTAGAGCTGTTCTCGGAACTCTCCTCACTGGCGGCCTCGATTCATCTTACCGGGCAGTCAGTGGATATCGAAAACCTCTGTTTTCCATTTGCACTCTGGGCCACGCGTATGGGCGCCGAGATCTCCACCCTTGACCCCGTCGTCAATGCAATCTCCAGGATTGCCAACAGCATCATGAAGCCTGCAGACCTGGAGCAGCTATATCGGGAGATCAGCGAAATTTTCTATGCCGTCAGTGAACCGATACGTCAGGATATGGATGCCGGCAACCCGCTGCGCCCCTGGCGTATTCTATTGCTGAACCGCGCCATTATCGCCACCCGCTCCCATCAACCGTTATTGATCGAAGATGCCTACAAAGATATCGTCACCATGCTGCCGGAGGATGCCTCACGATTTTTTCGCCAGGGCATGGAACAAATGGACACCATCGGCTATCCAACCCATGTGCGTGAAATCGTGGAGACCTGGTTTCAACGCTACTCCAACAAACCAACGCTCCATTAAATACTTCCACATGACTATGTTAAAATCTTTGTTACCACAGATGCACACAGATGCGATTCCCCGGTAAACAGAGCCATATGCATTATTTTCACAATATCTCAATAATCCGGCAACACCCTCGAATCGATCTTAAAACCTAACACTTAAAACCTAACCCCTAAAACCTCCCCCCATGAAACTACTGTTTGAACTTTTTCCCGTACTGCTCTTTTTTGTCGCCTACAAAATTTACGGCATCTATGTCGCCACAGCCGTGATGATCGTCACTTCGCTGTTGCAGGCGCTCTATCTGTGGCGGCGGGATGGAGCCATTCCCACCATGCACTGGGTGACGCTGGGGCTGGTTGTTTTTTTCGGCGGCTTGACTTTGGTGCTGCAGGACCCCACCTTTGTAAAGATCAAGCCTACGATCGTTAACTGGCTATTTGCATCGGCTTTCATTATCGCGCCATTTATAGGTGGAAAAACCCTGCCACAACGCATGATGGAAGCCAATGTGGTTTTGCCGGAGAGCAAGTGGAAAATCCTGAACAGGGCATGGATCCTCTTTTTTATTGCTCTGGGTGCATTAAATGTTGCAGTCGCCTTCAACTTTAGCGAAGATGCATGGGTCAATTTCAAGCTGTATGGATTGATGGGGCTGACTTTTGTGTTTGCCCTGGCGCAGGGTTTCTTTATCGCCCGCCATATGCGACAAAAT
>JAYELV010000183.1:0-3463 GCA_034717755.1 Pseudomonadota bacterium
CGGCCTGCACCCCTTCATGCTGGCCTATGCCAACGACGGTTTTCGGGACTACACACTGCTTCCAATTTTTCCACTGCGCCTGTTTCGGCATAAGAGTGTTTTTATTCGCACTGATCGAGGCATCAACTGAGAGTGTCCAAATTATCTGATGGTTTTTGCCCGGTTTCTGAACAAATTATTTGATGGTTAACGAAAAACCCCCTCAAATAACTTGAAAATTATCTGAGGGGGGTGTCTCCTACGTTCTGCTACGAATAAGGGGACAAATTCAGTGTGTCACGACTTTCTCAATGATTCAAGATTTTATCGCTATCTCTTCCTGATCGATCAGGATATTGCTACTGATGTTCAATCATCAGACTGCCCCTACTGTGGCGGAGTACTCCACAGTGCCTGTTATCCGCGCAAGCCTCGGGGCATTCGATCTGTCTTGGATGCATCTTACAAAAAGCGCCTGAGTTTCTGCTGCGCCACGGAGGGATGCCGCCGTCGCACCACACCGCCCTCCGTGCGTTTCCTCGGCAGAAAGGTCTACCTTGGCGTCATCATTATCCTGGTCACTGCATTGGAACAGGGCTTAACGCCCAGGCGCCGCAAGCAACTCATTGAACAACTCGATCTCTATCCGCAGACCCTCTCGCGCTGGCGCAAGTGGTGGCGTGAGACCTTTCCATCCAGCCGCTGCTGGCAGGCTGAACGGGGAAATTATGTGCCGCCTGTAGAGACAAAGCAGTTACCAGGCACCTTGCTGGGACGGCTGCAAGGCGATGATTTAAAGCATCGTCTTTGCCTATTATTACGCCTGATTGCACCACTTACCACCACCTCATGTTCAAGCTCCCTGAGGGTGATTGTCAACCCGCAGAAGATGTGATTTCACCCCGCTGAGTGCCTGTGTAGACTCCCGAGATATCAACATTCTGGAGACCATGCATGCCAATCAAAGATGACCCTGATCGCTGGGCGAGATTACGCTTTTCGATCATCGGCCCCTTATTCTCTGCGCCACCATCAAAAGGCGGTTTATGTAAAGCGCTTGAGGTGCTGGCTGAGAAGAACTGGATCCATCCTGTCGATGGAACCACCATCCGCTTCAGCTTCGCCACTATCGAACGCTGGTACTATGCCGCTCGCAAAGCCAGCGATCCGGTATCTGCTCTACGCAGGCTACCCCGTGAGGATGCCGGGCGTTTCCGTAAGATCTCGACGCCGCTGATACAGGCTCTCAAAGCACAGTATCGAACCTACCCGGGCTGGACAGTTCAGCTGCATTACGACAATCTGCTGGCGCTTTCAGAGAAAGAGGAAGCCATCAATCCGCTCCCCTCCTATGGCACAGTGCGCCGTTATATGAGAGCGAAGGGATTGCACCGTAAGCGCCGTCCCAAGCGGGATACACCCGGCGGTCGCCTGGCCGAAGCGCGCCTGGAGAAGTTGGAAGTGCGTAGCTACGAAGTCGATTACGCGTATGGACTCTGGCACACTGACTTCCATCATGGCTCCCTTCCTGTGCTGTTGCCTTCTGGGAATTGGGTAACACCGCTGCTGCTGTGCTTCATTGATGATCACTCACGCCTGGTCTGCCACCTGCAGTGGTATCTGGATGAAACTGCCGAGACTCTGTCGCATGGCCTCTCCCAGGCGGTGCAGAAAAGAGGACTTCCCAGAGCCCTGATGACGGACAACGGTGCTGCCATGAAGGCGGAAGAGTTTACCTCCGGCTTGCACACGCTGGGTATCCAGCACGAGACAACACTCCCATATTCCCCGTATCAAAATGCGAAACAGGAGACGCTCTGGGCGACGATCGAGGGACGTCTGATGGCGATGCTGGAGGGAGTGAAAGAGCTGACCCTCGAGCGTCTCAACGAGGTCACCCAGGCCTGGGTGGAGCTGGATTACCACTGCTCAACGCATTCTGAAATTGGAACGACGCCCTTGCGTCGCCATCTTGACGCGAAGCATGTGAGACGTGAGTGTCCGGACAGCGCCGCATTACGACAAGCCTTCCGCTGTACGGTTTCCCGCAAGCAACGCCGTAGCGACGGCACCATCAGCCTGTCCGGAGTGCGCTTCGAAATCCCCGGTCGTTATCGCCACCTGGAGCAACCTACGCTCCGCTATGCCCGCTGGAATCTGCGCTGTGTGGATCTCATCGATCCGCGCACCCTGAAGATCCTTTGTCCTCTCTATCCCCTGGATAAGTCTGCCAACGCCAGTGGAGCACGCCGAGCGTTGAAACCAGAAGAGAAAGAGGACTTCACCGCACCACAGCGTGACGAACTGCCGCCGTTGCTGCACAAATACCTGGAGGAGTATGCCGCTACCGGCCGTCCTCCTGCCTACCTTCCCAAACCCACATCGGAGACTGACTGATGAACAACAATTTACTCACCCTGTATGGACTCAAATGGAATCCCTTCTCACCGGAAGTGCCCGTCGAGGCATTGCACACCACAGCCCGAATGGAGAGCTTCTGCTGGCGTGTCGAACAGGGGCTGATCCGTGAAGGCGGCTTTGCCCTGATTACCGGTGACCCCGGTACCGGCAAGAGTGTCGTCCTGCGTCTGCTATCCGACCGTCTGGAACAGTTGCGTGATCTCACTGTCGGTGCGATCGCGCACCCCAGCGGCAATTTGGCCGACTTCTATCGCGAGATGGGCGATCTGTTTGGCGTCGAGCTCAGACCCCACAACCGCTGGGGCGGCTTCAAGGCATTGCGCGAACGTTGGCTGTCCCACCTGGAGGGCACCTTGCTGCGCCCGGTGCTGCTGATCGACGAAGCCCAGGAGATGCAGCCCCAGGTACTGAGTGAACTGCGCCTGCTCTCGAGCATGCAGTTTGATTCACGCAACCTGCTCAGTGTGGTGCTTGCCGGTGATGGCCGTCTGAACAGCAAACTGCGCCGTGATGAGTTGCTTCCGTTGGGAAGCCGCATTCGCACCCGCCTGATCATGGAGTATGTCAGTCGTGATGAGCTCACAGCCTGTTTGAACCATCTGCTGGCCACTGCAGGAAATGCCAGTCTCATGACGCCGGAGCTGAAAGCGGTGATCTGCGATCACGCCATTGGAAACTACCGGGTGCTGACCGGCATGGGCGATGAACTCCTCGCCAGTGCAGCACAAAAAGAGCTGACCCAGCTGGATGAGAAACTCTTCCTTGAACTGTATGGGTCGGATGCATCCCAAAAACCTGAAAATCGTTTAATCAACTGAAGGAGATGACCATGAGTCAACCACTTACCTTTGTCAATGCACCCATCCTCTCGGATGAAGGCGTCACTGAAATGCGCACGTTCCTGTATGCGCTCATCAATGCTTATGAAAGCAAATATGCCGATCAGTTGCGACGCTACCAGTGGGAGTGTTATCAACGCAAGCAACAGCAACCGGATCTGTTCGATGACATTGAGGAGGACTTCGAAGACGAAATTTTATTCTGATCGACAATTTACCGGGGG
>JAYELV010000184.1:0-11939 GCA_034717755.1 Pseudomonadota bacterium
AAGCACTTGTACCTTGGTAGACATATATGCCTGCCGGATTTCGCTACCGCTCATCCGGCCTACGGTCTGCGTAGAGATTATGCGTATTTATGTAGGCCGGATGAGCGCTAGCGAAATCCGGCAAAAAGCTAAAATTTAGCAGGCAATAAAAAACCCCGGCTCGTTATGAGCAGGGGCTAGGAGCCTGTCCGAGAATAGAAGACCTACTGCGGAAACGCCCTTTTGGCCAGATTTTCCGTCCATTATCGTTAAATAGCGCTGCTATTCGCCTCAAATGCACGAAAAATCTGACTCAAAATGGTGTTCCCTCGCTACGGCCCCTATTCTCGGACAGGCTCCTAGAAGATGGGGTGGATGATGGGGCTCGAACCCACGACGACTGGAATCACAATCCAGGGCTCTACCAACTGAGCTACACCCACCATTGTCTATTGTGTTATTTATATGTGGCGCGCCCGGCAGGACTCGAACCTGCAACCCTCGGCTTAGAAGGCCGATGCTCTATCCGGTTGAGCTACGGGCGCAAATCAGGGTCGTACAGCGATCAATATATGCCTAAACAAGACGCTAAATCTGGTCGGGGTAGAGAGATTCGAACTCCCGACATCCTGCTCCCAAAGCAGGCGCGCTACCAGGCTGCGCTATACCCCGATGTATTGAAGTCGATCAAGCAACTCCAAGCCCGCAAATGATACGGACTGAAAGCCTTCCCGTCAATGACTTCGTTGCTCTTTTTTCCTTCACCACCCCCCGGTTCATTTCTGCAGGGAGAGCTTGCATCAGGGCTTGTCAGCACTCAGCCCTGCGAGCTCATCACTGAGAGCGATCATCAGCTCATCCTCGCTCTCCTCCTCCTCGTTGAGCTGATTATCAACCGTGTCGACAGTGATAAGCCCTGCGGCAATTTCTCGCAACGCCACCACTGTGGGCTTATCATTCTCCCACGGAATCAGAGGTTCGACACCATTCGCCAGCTGGCGCGCTCGTTTAGTCGCCAGCAGCACCAGGTTGAAACGATTATCAACGTGATCAAGGCAATCTTCTACTGTAATTCGTGCCATTTTTAACTACCTCTTACTCTTCAACTTGCGTATTAAGTGCTTCCTTGATAGCCGCTTCTACTTCCTCGACGGCCAGTTCGGAGCTCTTGACGTCATCAACCACAATGTCTTTGCGCATACGACGCTCTTTATGGTGCGACAACCCTGTGCCTGCCGGCACCAGACGCCCGACGATGACATTCTCCTTGAGACCATTGAGAGAGTCAGATGATCCACGCACGGAGGCCTCGGTAAGAACCCGGGTTGTCTCCTGGAAGGAAGCAGCCGAGATAAAGGACTCCGTTGCCAATGACGCCTTGGTAATACCAAGCAGCATGAGTTCATATTCTGCCGGAAACTTGCCCTCGGCAAGCAGCTTCTCATTCTCTTCGATCACGCGTGAACGCTCGGCCTGTTCGCCCTTGATAAAGCTGGAGTCACCGGAACTGGTAATCTCGACTTTACGCAGCATCTGACGCACAATCACTTCGATGTGCTTGTCGTTGATATTCACGCCCTGCAGACGATAAACCTCCTGGATCTCCTGCACCATATATTCGGCAAGCGCAGTCACGCCGCGAAGACGCAGAATGTCATGCGGGATGAGTTCACCCTCGGCAATCACTTCACCTTTTTCAACATGCTCGCCCTCAAAAATATCGATGCGGCGCCATTTATGGATCAGGGTCTCGTTGGTCTCACCACTCTTCTCTGTGATCACCAGGCGCTGCTTTCCCTTGGTCTCCTTGCCAAATGAGACAATACCTGTTGTCTCGGCAAGTATCGCCGGCTCCTTGGGTCTGCGCGCCTCGAACAGATCTGCAACTCGCGGCAGACCACCGGTAATATCACGCGTCTTGGAAGATTCCTGCGGGATACGCGCCAAGGTGCCACCCACTGAGACAGCGCTGCCGTCGGCAGCATTGATGATCGATCCTGCCGGCAGAAAATAGTGCGCCGGCATGTTGCTGCCGGGGATGTTGATGTCATTGTCGTTGTCATCGACGAGTTTCACCATCGGCCGCATCTCTTTACCCGCGAGCGGACGTTGCAGCGGATCGATAATCTCCACAGAAGAGAGTCCTGTGATATCGTCAACACGCTTTTGTACGGTAACGCCTTCGACGAAATCCACGAAGTGCATCTTTCCGGCAACCTCGGTGATAATAGGATGCGTATGCGGGTCCCATGAGGCAATCATGGAGCCGCCCTCTACTTCCGCCTCGTTTTGCACCCTCAAGTTAGCGCCGTAAGGAAGCTTGTAACGCTCGCGCTCACGCCCCAACTCATCGAGCAGGTGTACCTCTCCGGAACGGGAAGTCACCACGTGTTCGCCATTCTCCTTCTCAACAGATTCGATGTTATAGTAGCGAATCCTGCCGCCATTCTTGACTTCGATACTGTTGGCGGCGGCGGATCGCGATGCGGCGCCGCCAATATGAAAGGTGCGCATAGTCAGCTGGGTACCGGGCTCACCGATGCTCTGCGCTGCGATAACGCCAACAGCTTCACCTTCGTTGACCAGGTGCCCACGCGCCAGATCACGGCCATAGCAGGCGGCACAAACGCCGGTGCGCGCTTCACAGGTGATTGCGGAACGCACCAGCACCTGGTCGACGCCCGCCTCGTCCAGCCGTTCGACCCATGCTTCATCCAGCAGTGTTCCCGCTTCACACACCACCTCATCAGAGCCGGGCGCAGTGACAGCCCTGGCGGGCACGCGCCCGAGGATGCGTTCACTCAGCGGTTCGACAACATCGCCACCCTCGATGATAGGAGTCATCATCAAACCCTCTTCGGTGCCGCAATCATCGATCAGCACCACCATATCCTGGGCTACGTCCACCAGACGTCGCGTCAGATAACCGGAGTTGGCTGTTTTCAGCGCCGTATCGGCAAGACCTTTACGCGCACCGTGTGTAGAGATAAAGTACTGCAGTACGTCGAGGCCTTCGCGGAAATTCGCCTTGATCGGTGTTTCGATGATCGAGCCATCCGGCTTGGCCATCAAACCACGCATACCGGCAAGCTGGCGTATCTGCGCCGCCGAACCCCGGGCTCCTGAGTCCGCCATCATGTAGATGGAATTAAAAGAGTCCGTTTCACTCTCGTTGCCGTCTTTGTCAGTCACTTTCATTTTAGAGATCTTGTCCATCATCGCCTTGGCGACCTGGTCGTTGGTATGCGACCAGATATCGACAACCTTGTTGTAACGCTCCCCCTGGGTGACAAGGCCTGAGGCATATTGCTGCTGAATCTCCTTGACCTCATCTTCTGCGCTGGCGAGGATCGTCTCCTTCTCTTCGGGTACGATCATATCCTTTGCGGCAACGGAAACTGCAGCTTTGGTTGCATAGCGGTAACCGGTGTACATCAGCTGGTCAGCAAAAACAACCGTCTCTTTCAACCCCTGGTTGCGATAACAGGCATCGATCAGGCCGGAGATCGCCTTCTTGCCGAGCGGACGCTGCAGCATCTCAAAAGGCATTCCCTCAGGCAGAATATTTTTCAACAGGGCGCGCCCGACAGTGGTGTCGACGATGCTGCGGCTGCTCTCTATTTCGCCATCGTCATTGAGTATTTTTTCCGCGATACGGACTTTCACTTTGGCCTGCAGTGCGACAACGCCTGAATCATAGGCGCGCAACACTTCACGCGGGTCGGAAAACACCATCCCCTCGCCCCTGGCATTGATACGCTCTCGCGTCATGTAGTAGAGTCCCAGCACCACGTCCTGTGACGGCACGATAATTGGCTCGCCATTGGCTGGCGAAAGAATGTTATTGGAAGACATCATCAGGGTGCGTGCTTCCAGTTGCGCCTCGATGGAGAGCGGCACATGCACCGCCATCTGGTCGCCATCGAAGTCGGCGTTGAAGGCGGTGCACACCAGCGGATGCAGTTGAATCGCCTTGCCCTCGATGAGCACGGGTTCAAACGCCTGGATACCGAGGCGGTGAAGTGTCGGCGCACGATTGAGCATGATCGGATGTTCGCGGATCACATCATCGAGAATATCCCACACTTCGGGATCACCGCGTTCAACCATCTTCTTGGCTGCCTTGATGGTATTCGAGAGTCCCTTGAGTTGTAATTTTCCGAAGATAAATGGCTTGAACAGCTCCAGGGCCATCTTCTTCGGCAGGCCGCATTGATGCAGTTTCAGGGTTGGACCAACGACGATAACCGAACGCCCCGAGTAGTCGACGCGCTTACCCAACAGGTTCTGGCGGAAACGCCCCTGCTTGCCCTTGATCATGTCTGCCAGGGATTTGAGCGGGCGCTTGTTGGTGCCGGTGATCGCACGTCCACGGCGGCCGTTGTCGATCAAAGCGTCGACGGACTCCTGCAGCATGCGTTTTTCGTTGCGCACGATAATATCCGGAGCCAGCAGGTCCAGCAGACGCTTGAGTCTGTTGTTGCGATTGATGACGCGGCGATAGAGATCATTGAGATCGGAAGTGGCAAAGCGGCCACCATCCAGCGGCACCAGCGGACGCAGCTCAGGCGGCAGCACCGGCAGCGCTTTTAGCACCATCCACTCCGGCTTGTTGCCGGATTCATGCAGCGATTCCAGCAGCTTCAGACGCTTGCTGTATTTCTTGATCTTGGTTTCAGAACGCGTCGCCGTCATATCCTGGCGGATTTGTTCGACCTCTTTAGGAATGTCGATGGAACGCAGCAGCTCATACACCGCTTCCGCTCCCATGCGCGCATCAAATTCGTCAACATACTCTTCGATCGCTTCCAGGTACTGCTCGTCGGTCAACAACTGGCTGCGTTCAAGCATCGTCATGCCGGGGTCGACGACCACATAGGATTCAAAATAGAGGATCCGCTCGATATCCTTGAGTGTCATATCGAGCAGCAGACCAATCCGCGACGGCAGAGATTTCAGATACCAGATATGGGCAACCGGCGCAGCCAGCTCGATATGTCCCATGCGCTCGCGGCGCACCTTGGAGAGCGTCACTTCGACGCCGCATTTTTCACACACCACACCGCGGTGCTTGAGTCGCTTGTACTTACCGCAGAGACATTCAAAATCGTTGACCGGACCAAAAATCTTGGCGCAGAAAAGTCCTTCCCGCTCAGGCTTGAAGGTGCGGTAATTGATGGTTTCAGGCTTCTTGACTTCGCCAAATGACCAGGAGCGAATCATATCCGGAGACGCCAGGCCAATACGGATCGCATCAAACTCTTCAACCTGATCCTGCTTGAGGATGTTCATTAAATCTTTCATATTTTAAATCTCCTGACAGCTTACTCTTGCTCAAGCTCAATATTGATGGCCAGGGAGCGTATCTCCTTCACCAGCACATTAAAAGACTCCGGCATTCCTGGCTCCATACGATGATCGCCATCGACGATGTTTTTGTAGATGCGTGTACGGCCATTGACGTCATCCGACTTGACGGTCAGCATCTCCTGCAGGGTGTAGGCTGCGCCATAGGCTTCCAGCGCCCACACCTCCATCTCGCCGAAGCGCTGGCCGCCAAACTGCGCTTTTCCGCCCAGCGGCTGCTGGGTGACAAGGCTGTAGGGGCCGGTCGAACGGGCATGCATCTTGTCATCAACCAGGTGGTTGAGTTTCAGGATATACATATAACCGACTGTCACTTCCCGCTCGAATGCATCGCCGGTACGACCGTCATGCAGCAGCGTCTGACCACTTCTCGGCAATCCGGCCAACTCCAGCATGTTGTGAATATCACTCTCGTGTGCGCCGTCAAAGACAGGCGTCGCCATGGGCACGCCGTCACGCAGGTTGCCGGCCATCTCCAGGATTTCAGCATCGTTGAAGCTGTCAAGATCCTCCTGCTTGCCGCTGGAGTTATAAATCTTGTCGAGATATTTGCGGATATCAGAGACTTTTTGATGTGCGTCCAGCATTTCACCGATACGCTCGCCAAGCCCCTTTGCGGCCCAACCGAGATGGGTCTCGAGAATCTGACCGATATTCATCCGCGAAGGCACGCCAAGCGGGTTCAATACGATATCGACCGGCCTGCCATTCTCATCGTAGGGCATATCCTCGACAGGCACGACCTTGGAGATAACGCCCTTGTTGCCGTGACGTCCCGCCATCTTGTCTCCGGGCTGGATACGCCGCTTGACCGCAACATAGACCTTGACCATTTTCTGCACGCCGGGAGCCAGATCATCACCAGCCGTCAGCTTGCCCTTCTTCTCTTCATATTTTTGACGGAATTGATCCCGCTGATTCTTGATCTGCTGGGCAACTGCCTCCAGTTGCGCCGCCGCCTCGTCATCATTGAGGCGAATCTCGAGCCACTGGTCCTTCTCCAGACCGGCCAGGTAGGATTTGCTGATCTTGCTGCCTTTCTTGAGGCTCTTGGGACCACCATCCGCAATCTTGCCATGCAACATCTTCTCGATGCGGGCGAAAGTATCCAGTTCCATGATGCGCTGCTGATCATTAAGATCCTTACGCACCCGCTTGAGCTCCTCCTCTTCGATATGCAGGGCGCGTGCATCTTTCTCCACGCCATCACGGGTGAAGACCTGCACATCGATGACCTTGCCGATAATGCTGGAAGGCACACGCAGAGAGGTGTCCTTGACATCGGCCGCCTTTTCGCCAAAGATGGCCCTCAGCAGTTTCTCCTCGGGCGTCAGTTGCGCCTCGCCTTTTGGCGTGACCTTGCCCACCAGAATATCGCCATCCTTGACCTCGGCGCCGATATAGACGATTCCCGACTCATCCAGACGGCCAAGATTGGACTCGCCGACATTGGGAATATCCGCGGTAATCTCCTCGGTACCCAGCTTGGTGTCACGCGCCATGCAGGTCAACTCTTCGATATGAATCGTGGTAAAACGATCCTCCTGAACCACACGCTCGGAGATCAGGATTGAATCCTCGAAGTTGTAGCCATTCCACGGCATGAAAGCGACACGCAGGTTCTGCCCCAGCGCCAGCTCTCCCATATCGATGGAGGGCCCGTCAGCCATGACGTCACCACGCTGGATATTGTCACCGACCTTCACCAGTGGACGCTGGTTGATACAGGTATTCTGATTGGAGCGGGTATATTTCGTCAGCTGATAGATATCAACGCCCGATTCGCCCGCCTCTGTCTCATTGTCGTTGACGCGCACGACGATTCTGTTGGCATCGACTGAATCAACCTTGCCGCCGCGTTTAGCCACTGCGGTTACACCTGAATCAACTGCGACGACACGCTCCATGCCGGTGCCGACCAGGGGTTTTTGTGCGCGCAGCGTCGGCACCGCCTGACGCTGCATGTTGGATCCCATGAGCGCGCGGTTGGCGTCATTGTGCTCCAGAAACGGCACCATGCTGGCCGCGACCGAGACGATCTGTCGCGGTGAGACGTCCATATAGTTGACCTCTTCAGGCCCGGAGAGCATAAATTCATTCTCGAAACGGCAGGAGACCAGCTCGTCAGTGAGCCTGTTGTCATCATCCAGCACCGAGTTGGCCTGGGCGATCACATAGCGCCCCTCTTCAATTGCAGAGAGGTAGTGAATCTCATCCGTGGCGATAGCATCCTTGACAACACGGTATGGCGTTTCCAGAAAGCCATACTCGTTGGTGCGCGCATAGGACGCCAGCGAGTTGATCAGGCCGATATTAGGCCCCTCCGGAGTCTCGATCGGACAAACACGGCCATAGTGGGTTGGATGCACATCCCGCACCTCAAAGCCTGCGCGTTCACGCGCCAGACCACCGGGACCGAGCGCCGAAACACGCCGCTTGTGTGTGATCTCGGAGAGCGGATTGTTCTGATCCATGAACTGGGAGAGCTGGCTCGAGCCGAAAAACTCGCGAATGGCCGCCGAGACGGGCTTGGAATTGATCATCTCCTGCGGCATCAGTCCTTCGCTCTCCGCCAGCGTCAGGCGCTCCTTGACTGCACGCTCGACGCGCACCAGGCCGATGCGGAACTGGTTCTCCGCCATCTCGCCGACACATCTCACACGACGGTTGCCGAGATGATCGATATCATCGGTCGTGCCGTTGCCATTACGGATATCAATCAGGGTTTTAAGCACATCGACAATATCTTCGTTGGAGAGAATCCCCTCTCCTGTCGACTCGTCACGACCCAGGCGGCGATTGAACTTCATACGCCCCACTGCGGAAAGGTCATAGCGGTCAAGTGTGAAAAACAGGTTTCCAAACAGGTTTTCCGCCGAATCTTTTGTCGGCGGCTCACCGGGACGCATCATGCGGTAGATCTCGACCTGCGCCTCGAGCTGGGTCGAGGTCGGGTCGATACGCAAGGTGTCCGAGATGAAGGCGCCGTGATCCAGGTCATTGGTAAACAGGGTTTTGATCTCTTTGATACCCTTGCCGATGAACGCCTCGATCATCTCCTCGCTGATTTCATCATTGACGTTGGCCAGCAGTTCGCCGGTCTCTGTGTCAACGACATTGTGCGCCAGCGTTTTTCCCACCAGGAATGACGCCGGAACTTCAAGCTGAGATACTCCGGCCTTGTCGAGTTCACGGATATGCCGCTGGGTAATGCGGCGGCCTCCTTCAACCAGTACTTTTTTCTTGATTTTTATATCGAAATCAAGCATCTCACCGCGCAGACGGCTCGGAACCAGTTGCATGGTGATGCTTTTGTCGGAAATATTAAATTCGTCATTCTCAAAGAACATCCCGATGATCTGCTCGGTATCGTAGCCGAGCGCACGCAGCAGGATAGTCGCAGGAATTTTGCGGCGGCGATCAATTCTTACAAAGACACAATCTTTCGGGTCGAACTCGAAGTCGAGCCATGAACCGCGGTAGGGAATGACCCTTGCCGAGAACAGCAGCTTGCCCGAAGAGTGGGTCTTGCCTTTATCATGATCAAAAAAGACGCCGGGTGAACGGTGCAGCTGGGAGACGATGACACGCTCTGTGCCATTGATAACGAAGGTGCCGGTATCGGTCATCAGGGGCATTTCGCCCATGTAGATCTCCTGCTCACGCACCTCTTTGACCTTGGGCTTGATCTTCTTGGACTTGAGGGTATCCTTGTCGTAGATCACCAGCTTGACGAGTACACGCAGAGGCGCTGCATAGGTGGCGCCGCGCAGTTGGCATTCACGCACATCGAATTTCGGAGCCTCGAGACGATAACTGACATACTCAAGCTTGGCATTACCCGAATGGCTCGAAATGGGAAATACTGATTTGAACGCTGCCTGCAGTCCTTTGTCTTTACGCTCTTGCGGAGCTGTACCCGTCTGCAGGAAATCACGGAATGAGTTGATCTGGGTCGCAATCAGATAGGGGACAGGCAAAACACTCTTCTGTCTGCCAAAATCATTACGAATACGTTTTTTTTCAGTAAAACTGTACGCCATCTCACCGTTCCTCAGGATCAATCAAAATCACCCGCAATGCGGGGTGTTGCGGGACTATGACAAGCCATCCCGCTACTACTCTTTCTACAAGCAACAAAAGGCCGGCGGCCTGTTGGCCACCAGCCTGGTTGCTATCGTTGGAGAGCCTCTGTGTCGTCTAAAAGCCGGGCTTTCAGCAACACGCAACTCTGCAACGATGCCAGCTGCAAGGTCTTATTTGACCTCTACAGCGGCGCCAGCCTCTTCAAGCTGCTTTTTGAGCTCTTCAGCTTCATCCTTGGAGAGAGCTTCTTTCAATGTTGTCGGTGCTGATTCAACAGAATCCTTTGCCTCTTTGAGGCCCTGGCCTGTCATGGCGCGAACAGCTTTGATAACGGCGACTTTCTTTTCGCCAAAGCTGGTCAGCACCAGGTCAAATTCTGTCTGCTCTTCAGCAGCACCACCAGCATCGCCGCCAGCAGCTGGAGCCGCGGCAACAGCTGCAGCTGCAGTAACACCAAACTTCTCTTCCATCGCTTCGATGAGCTCAACAACTTCCATAACACTCATGGATGAAATTGCTTCGAGGATATCTTCTTTACTCACTATGTTTCTCCTGATAAGGGTTCAACACGATAATTAGGGTGAAAAAACGGATGTCTCTTAAGCCGCCTGTTTCGCATCTTTGATAGCAGCAACTGTACGCACAAGCTTGCCGGGCACTTCATTCATGGTGCGCGCCAGTTTTTCAACCGGTGCTTTCATGACTGCCATCAGCATACTGATTGCCTGATCGTAAGTTGGCATTTTCGCCAAAGTCTTGATCTCTCCGGGTTCCAGCAGCTGTCCGCCGATAGAAACCAGTTTGACCTCGAGCTTTTCGTGATCTTTAGCGAAGTCGTTTATGATGCGTGCAGCAGAACCCGGGTCTTCCTGTGAAAAGGCAAGCACCAATGGACCGGTCAAGCCTTCACTCATACATTCAAACTCGGTGCCTTCAATCGCGCGACGTGCAAGCGAGTTCTTGACGACACGAAGATAGACGCCGGCATTACGTGCCTGCGCACGCAAATCCGTCATTTCATCAACGCTCAATCCACGATACTCTGCAGCAATTGCGGAGAAGGCTTTGTCTGCTACTTCAGCAACTTCGGAGACGATGGCCTTTTTCTGTTCGAAATTAAGAGCCAATAGTCACCTCCTGATTACGTTGGGATAATTCCCGATAAATAACCCGCACCGATCATCCGCTACGGGGGCGTAACGTGGCCTTCATCAGATGATAATTACTGATTGAGCCCGTCTGCGCAGGAAATTAAGAGTTATGCACTCACCTGCGGTCTTTGACAGCATGAGCATACGTATACGCACGCTCAAAGCCCCAAAGTTCTTGTGAAGATCAGAGTTCCAGTGAACTTTGATCCAGTATCAATCCAGGCCCCATGGTTGTGGAGACCGTAATTTTTTTGAGATAAATACCTTTTGCCGCACTGGGTTTGATCTTCTTCAGTTCAGCAAGCAGCGATTCGAGGTTTTGTTTCAATGCCGAAGCATCAAAATCAGCCTTGCCGATGGTGCAGTGAATAATGCCACCCTTATCGGTGCGAAACTGCACCTGACCTGATTTGGCATTGCTGACAGCCTGTGCAACATTCGGCGTTACGGTGCCAACTTTCGGGTTGGGCATGAGGCCGCGGGGACCAAGAATCTGTCCAAGCTGACCGACGACCCGCATCGCATCCGGACTGGCTATGACGACATCAAAATCCATCTTACCGGCTTTGATATCTGCCGCCAGGTCATCCATACCGATGATATCGGCGCCAGCCTCTTTTGCAGCATCCGCATTGGGGCCCTGGGTAAAAACAGCGACACGGACGTCACTTCCGGTGCCGTTAGGCAGTACTGTGGCGCCACGCACCACCTGGTCGGACTTACGTGCATCGACCCCCAGGTTGATGGCCGCATCGACACCCTCTCTGAATTTCACCGAGGAGAGCTCTTTGAGCAACGAAAAGGCATCATCGGCGGCATAACTCTTACCGGGCTCGACCTTTTCTGCGATCGCTTTCATACGTTTGGATAATTTTGCCATGATCAGACTACTCCCTCGACATCAAGTCCCATGCTGCGGGCTGTGCCGGCAATGGTGCGCACCGCGGCATCCATATCTGCAGCCGTCAGGTCCGGCATCTTGACTGTGGCAATCTCTTCGAGCTGTGCGCGCGTCACCTTGCCGACTTTATTGGTATTCGGTTCACCGCTGCCTTTGGCAATACCCGCTGCTTTTATCAGCAGCACTGCTGCGGGCGGCGTCTTCATGATGAAGGTGAAAGAACGGTCGTTATAGACAGTAATCACCACCGGAACCGGCATGCCTTTCTCGACATTCTGCGTCTGCGCGTTAAACGCTTTGCAGAACTCCATGATGTTCACACCATGCTGTCCCAGAGCAGGACCAACCGGCGGACTGGGATTGGCTTCCTGAGCCGCTACCTGAAGCTTGATATAAGCCTCTATTTTTTTAGCCATTTTCTCTCTCCCGGGTCATCACGCAGGGGACTGGTTACC
>JAYELV010000184.1:12039-13252 GCA_034717755.1 Pseudomonadota bacterium
TCAAACCCAAGATCCACTGGAGTGGAGCGTCCAAAAATCATGACCGAGATACGCAGCAGGTTTTTTTCATAATCCACCTCTTCCACAACCCCGTTAAAATCATTAAACGGGCCGTCTGTCACACGAATCAACTCACCTGGTTCATAGAGTACTTTCGGCCTTGGCTTATCGATACCCTCCTGTACGCGCATCAGTATGGTATCGGCTTCCTTGTCCGTGATCGGCACAGGCTTGATTTTATTCTTGTCGCCGGTATTGCCGATAAAGCCCATGACATTTGGAATTTCCTTGACCAGATGCCAGGCATCATCGGTCATCTCCATGTGTACCAACACATATCCGGGGAAAAATTTGCGCTCACTCTTTCGCTTGACGCCATTGCGCATCTCGACGACTTCCTCGGTCGGCACCAGAATCTCACCAAAGAGATCCTCCATAGCGACGCGTTGTATCGCCTCTTCGAGTAACTTTTTTACGCGCGCTTCATAGCCGGAGAATGCGTGGATAACATACCATCGTTTAGACACTGTTAGCCCTGCCCAGTCAATGCACTGACAATCATGAAGAGTATTTTGTCGATACCCCATAAATAAATAGCAACAATCAAAACAATGACCAGCACGGCCAGGGTTGTCTGAATGGTCTCCTGCCTGGTCGGCCATATGACCTTGCGCACTTCGGTGCGCGCTTCGGTGGCAAAAGCCCACAATGCACGGCCCGGAGCAGATGTTACTGCAATTGCAGCAGCTGCTACCGCAGCTGCAAGCACACCCAGCACACGCAACAGCGTCGATGCTTCAGGAAACTGGTAATAGAGGCCTATAGCGCCGAATAATACCAGGACGGCCAATACCAGTTTGGCAATATCCAGCGCGGAGCTTTGCGTTTCTGCTTTTGCGTTCATACTGCCATCGAATAGTGGCAGGCCAGGAGGGAATCGAACCCCCAACCTACGGTTTTGGAGACCGTTGCTCTACCAATTGAGCTACTGGCCTGTAATCGTAAAAGTTACAGACGATACAGGCAGCGGGCGAAATATACGCTCGCTGCCCGTTGAGTGTTATTGAGAGAAATTACTCAATAATCTTGGAAACAACACCGGCGCCGACGGTACGGCCGCCTTCGCGAATCGCGAAGCGCAGTCCCTCTTCCATCGCAATCGGGTTGATCATGGTGACTGTCATCTTGACGTTGTCGCCCGGCATGACCATCT
>JAYELV010000185.1:0-3457 GCA_034717755.1 Pseudomonadota bacterium
CAGGAGCAGCCTCTGAATGTATTTGGCGGCGTGATATTTACCCGTGCGGATCGCAGCGACATCAACCAGCTTGCGGATATCAAGGGGCACTCTTTTGCAGCGGTTGACGAGACCTCGCTGGGAGGTTTTCAAATGGCCTGGGGGGAGATGCAAAAAGTGCAGCTCTCACCCTACGATGACTCCAGCGAACTGGCTTTTTTCGGTACCCATGACAAGGTGGTGATGGCGGTCAGGGAGGGGGAGTTCGATATTGGAACTGTGCGCACCAATATTCTGGAGAGAATGGTTGATAAAGGTGATATTGAGTTGAAAGATTTCAAGATCATCAACTCCTACCAGGATGGTTTTAGCTACCTTCACAGTACGCCGCTCTATCCCGAGTGGCCCTTCAGTAAACTGCAGCACACATCCAACCAGCTGGCCAGGCAGGTGGCTGTCGCTTTGCTGAATATGCAACTCTCACGCCCGGAGGGGACTTTCCACTATGCCGGCTGGACTGTGCCGCTGGATTACCAGGAAGTACATGAACTCTTCAGGCAGTTGCAGCTCCCTCCATATGATCCTCAGCAGCGTTTCACGCTGCTGGATGCGATAGAACGCTACTGGAAGTGGTTGTTGATCGCATTGACCTTCCTGCTGATGATGGCTGTGATGAGCACCTGGGTGTCGAAGCTCAACAGGCAGCTGAAAAAATCCAAGCTCTACCTGGAGCACCAGCATGACCTGGTGCTGGATTCGGTGTGTGATGGTATTTACGGCGTCGATCTCGAGGGAAACTGCACCTTTGTGAATCGCTCCATGAAGAGCATTACCGGCTGGCGGGCAGAAGACCTGATCGGTCGCAATCAGCACCAGATGCTGCACCACACCCATGCCGATGGCACCCCGCATCGATCAGATGATTGCCCGGTCTACCTGACTTTTCAATCCAACGAGCCGCGTTTCGTTGAAGATGATCTTTTCTGGAAGAAGGATGGCTCCGGTTTTCCGGTTGAATACAGCAGCACGCCGATGCATGACCACAGGGGAGAGACAGTCGGCAGCGTGGTGGTGTTTCGTGACATCAGCGAGCGTAAACAAGCCGAAGAGGAGGCGCGCAGGCATCAGGCCGAGCTTGCACATATGGCGCGCCTCAACACCATGGGTGAGATGGCCTCCGGCATCGCCCATGAACTCAATCAGCCGCTCACCGCAATTGCGACCAATGCCTATGCATCGATTCAGATGCTGGAGTCCGGCAATATGTCGAATGAAAAACTGGCCGATATCATGGAGAAAATTGGCCATCAGGCGGAGCGCTCCGGTGAGATTATCCGCCAGCTCAGGCAGTTTGTGCGCAAGGAGCAGCCGCAGCGCTGTCCACTGGACCTCAATGAGTTGATCGAGGAGGTGCTGATGCTGCTGAGACCCGAAGTGAGCAAAGCTGGTGTTACAATTCAACGCAATTTTGATCATTCCATCAGCAAGGTCATGGCGCAGCGTATCCAGATCGAGCAGGTTATTCTGAATCTGGTGAAGAACGCGATCGAAGCGATGGTCAACAGTGATACTGAAACCAAAAATCTTGTCATTACCACCGAGATGGGTGGAAACCATAGTGTCATCGTGAGTGTCGAGGACAGTGGCCCCGGCATCAGCAGCGAGATGCGTGACGCCCTGTTTGACCCATTCATTACCAGCAAGAAGAAGGGACTCGGCCTCGGACTCTCGATCAGCCAGGGAATTATCGAGGCGCACAGGGGGAATCTGTATCTCGATTCATCATCTGGAGAAGGCGCCATTTTTCGTTTTGCACTACCGCTCGACCATGGAGAAACAGCACATGAATAATCAGCCAACTGTCTATATTGTCGATGATGATGAGGTGGTGCGCGATGCCTTGACACTGCTGATGGAGTCCGTCGGGCTCGAGGTGGCTGTTTATGCATCCGCACAGGAGTATCTCGACCAGTTCGATTGTGAGCAGGCTGGCTGCCTCATCACCGATGTGCGTATGCCGGGGATCAGCGGGCTGGACCTTCAGGCGCGGCTTGCGGCTGAAAAGATACATCCGCCGGTCATCATCATCACCGGACATGGCGATGTGCCGATGGCGGTCAGGGCGGTTCAGAATGGCGCAGTCGATTTTCTGGAGAAGCCGTTCAATAACCAGGCGATGCTCGACAGCGTTCACTGCGCCATTGAAATGGATGCAAAACAGCGTGGAGAGAGTTCCCGCCTGCAGGAGATCGAGGCGCTTTATCATACCCTGACTCCCCGTGAAAAGGAGGTGATGCAACTGGTGATCGAGGGGGTGCGCAATAAAAATATTGCCTATGACCTGGAGATCAGCCAGTCAACGGTCGAGGTGCATCGCTCCAGGGTGATGGAAAAAATGGCGGTAAAGACACTCTCGGATCTGATGCGCATGTCAATGGCGATGAACCTGCTGAAGAGTGAATAATCAACCACAGATGCACACAGATAAACACAGATTAAAAGTGTAAGAAGCAATTTTAACTTTAGCGAGATATTCACCACGAAGAGCATGAAGGCACTTTTGTGTCCAGTTGATTCTTCGTGGTCTTCGTGGTAATAGTTTTTTTAAAATATCTGTGTGCATCTGTGTTTATCCGTGGTTAAAAGCTGTTCTATTATGGAAAACCACTACCCTCCTTCCAGCATCTCCCAATTTTTTTTTGACACAATCCCGATAGAATCAACTCGACTTTTTTACTGATCTCCTTTTATCAGAGAGAAGTGAAAAGAGTGATTATTGAATCATTCAGGTTATTACGACGCTGTGCTTCACATTAGTTTCAGATGAAATGAATATAGCAGCGTCCAATTCATCCCCCCGGAGGAGAAATGATTAACATGAGTACAAGACTCACCAGCATAGCCGCTGCTGCGGCAATTGTTCTAGGCGGGACTCTTTCCATATCCACTGCAGTCGCCGCTGATGCGAAGGTGCTGGAAGAGGGAAAGACACTGGCTTTTACGCGTAAAGACGGCAACTGTCTCGCCTGTCATGCCATCGAAGGTGGAGAGGCGGCCGGCAATATCGGCCCGCCATTGATGATGATGAAAATTCGCTATCCCGACAAAGCCGTGCTGCGTGCGCAAATCTGGGATTCTTCTGTGCGCAATGCAGAGACGGCAATGCCGCTGTTTGGAAAACACGGTGTTTTGAGTGAATCAGATCTGGACAAGGTCGTTGAGTTTATTCATACGCTTTGAATCAACAGCATCACAACAACGATTTAACACCGTTTATTAAAGGTATTAGCACTATGAAAAATTTACCAGGCAAGTTACTGCTGTTGTCTGTCGTCGCTGCTGTCGCAGTGACTGCACAGGCGGCATCAGAGAAAGCAACACCGGAGAGAGACAAGGAGGTTTTTGATAACCGCTTCAAGGAGCGATTTCCTGATGTGGTCAAAGAGGAGTATGCCAACGGCGTCTATGCCATCGATCC
>JAYELV010000186.1:0-3425 GCA_034717755.1 Pseudomonadota bacterium
TGCTCTTTCTCAGCCAGTGTTACGGGAATACCATTATGTTCAAACACCGCTTTCAGATCTTCGCCCATGCGGGGATCATTGCGGTTTCCATAACAGGTGGCGAACAGCGCCACGCGTCCGGTTGTCCTGCCCGCAGGTTGAGCGCCTTCACCACTGTCAGTGGAAAGACGCTGACGCAGACTTTTACTGTGGTATTTCGGTAACACCGCGTCAGCGCTGACGCCGAGCGTGCTTTGCAGAAGCTTGCGCATGCCTGCATTTGCATTGGCTGCATTGACCACAGTCGACACCACGGGGATACCAGCCAGTTTACCAACACTGTCGGTGCTGCTGAGCACCTTGTCGCGCAGTGAAGCGCCCTGCTGTTTAAATTTATAGGCTTTGGCGCGCAGCATCAGGTGTGGGAAATCGACATTCCATTCATGCGGCGGCACATAGGGGCATTTGGTCAGATAACAGAGATCGCACAGGTAACAGTGATCGACGACACTCCAGTAATCCTCTTTGGCAACGCCGTCGACTTCCATGGTATCGGATTCATCAACGAGGTCAAACAGTGTTGGAAACGAGTGGCACAGGCTGACGCATCTGCGGCATCCATGGCAGATATCAAAAACCCGCTCCAACTCACTGAAGAGGTTTTCCTGATCATAAAATTCGGGATTATGCCAATCGAGAGGATGGCGTGTTGGCGCCTCGAGGCTGCCTTCGCGAACTGTCGCCATTGCGAGTCTCCTGGTGTTTTCACCTGCCTGTTGATGCGCCTAAAAAATCAGCACATTCGATGGCAGTAACAATGGGGTTGTTGACTCCCAACCCAACTCCATAGAGGAGCAGAGTTGAGAGATTGGACAGGCTGCTAGTCGTCCAGAGAGTCCAGCGCTTTCTGAAAACGATTGGCGTGTGAACGCTCGGCTTTAGCCAGCGTCTCAAACCAGTCTGCAATTTCGTCAAAGCCTTCATCACGTGCGGTTTTCGCCATACCGGGATACATATCGGTATACTCGTGAGTCTCGCCCGCGATCGCTGCTTTCAGGTTATCGCTGCTGCCGCCGATCGGCAGGCCGGTTGCGGGATCGCCCACCTCTTCAAGATACTCGAGATGACCGTGCGCATGGCCGGTTTCGCCTTCGGCTGTTGAGCGGAATACCGCAGCAACATCGTTATAACCTTCGACATCTGCTTTTGCTGCGAAATAGAGATAACGACGATTTGCCTGGGACTCCCCGGCAAATGCATCTTTAAGACTGGTTTCGGTTTGTGAACCTTTGAGTGACATATGATTTCCTCCGTTATTGAATGAATTCATCCAGTAAATGACTGGATGAAGCAGAGTCTAATCGAGGAATCACAAATAGCAAAGTTAATTGTTACAACCACGCCAATAGTGGTTTGCTATTAAGCTTAAACAATTGCGCATGGAAGAGACGGGACGCAATCAAGAGAGAATAAATTTCATAGGCAAAAAAAAACCAGCCCGGAAAAATCCGGGCTGGTCTTTACCGATCATCAATGATCAGTCAGAGCACACCTAGCGTACTGGTGCTGGCAGTGGCGCTAACGGAGCAGGGCCCTGGGGCGCTGCGTAAGGCGCAGGAGCCTGAGGCGCTGCGTAAGGCGCAGGAGCATAGCCACCACCGTAAGGAGCAGGAGGGGGGTAGCCACCCATGCCCATCATCGGAGGAGGACCGTAGGGGCCTCCATAGCCACCCATGCCCATGGGAGGGCCGTAAGGGCCGCCGCCATAACCACCGTAAGGACCGCCGCCCCAGGGGCCACCACGGCCATAACGCCAGTAGTCATCATCATCATCGTCGAAGAAGTCTTCCATCTCGTCCATCCAGTATCTGGGATCCCACTCGTCATACTCATCGTCCCAGGAGTCCCATCTGTCATTACTACTCCAGAAGGCTGAGGCGCTGGACGCCGCCGCAACTGTGATTGCAGCAAAAAGTGCTAGTGCAACATGTTTTTTCATCATCGTTCTCCCACGAAAAAATTCAGGTTTGTTGAAACGTACCACATAGTATATACCAGAATAGAGAATATCTATAGAAGTATTTTACCTATTAGTTATATAGCAGTTGGCGGAAATTGCTTTGATCCAGATCATAATCAGAGCACTGTCAACGAAATAACTGCAAAACTATTTCGTTGACAGAACACTCGCTGCAACTTGTCACTGAGCCTGTGATCTGAAACAATCACGCCCTGATTTGAATTTTGCAGACGATACGCGCTATGTGGATTGAAATTGTCGCCATTCTGGCTGGCCTGGTGCTGCTGGTCGTCACCGCTGATCGCTTTGTTGCCGGCGCAGCAGCCCTGGCGCAGAATCTTGGTGTTTCGACACTGGTGATTGGCTTAACTATTGTCGGCTTCGGCACCTCTGCCCCTGAAATCCTGGTCTCCGGCATGGCGGCCTTCAGTGGAAATGCAGGACTGGCTATCGGCAATGCCATTGGCTCCAACATCGCCAACATCGGCCTGATTCTGGGAGTAACCGCTCTCATCGTTCCACTAGCAATCGCCTCGAAGACCCTGCAGCGTGAATATCCAATCGTTGTCGGCGTCACCATGCTCTCTTTTCTACTTATGATTGATGGAGAACTTGGATTCTACGACGGCCTGATCCTTCTGCTGTTACTGTTTGTGGTGCTCTTCTACATGTGGAAAGTCGCATCCAGAGGCGCGGATGAAATCCTCGCAGCTGAGATCGAGGCTGAAATGCCGGACGAGATGCCGACGAGCAAAGCCGTCTTGTGGCTTATCCTTGGATTGACAGGCTTGCTGATCGCATCAAAATTGCTGGTATGGGGAGCTGTCGGTGTTGCCGAGGCGCTTGGCGTCAGCGATCTCATTATCGGCTTGACTATTGTTGCACTGGGCACCAGCCTGCCCGAACTTGCGGCCAGTATTGCCAGTGCACTGAAAAATGAACCCGACCTGGCGATTGGCAACGTACTTGGCTCGAATCTCTATAACCTGATGGCGGTGTTGTCGATTCCCGGCCTGGTGGCGCCCGGCCCGGTTGCAGCAGAAGTTCTCACCCGTGACATGCCCGTTATGCTGGCATTGACTCTGGCCATTGCCGGTATCGCATATTCGCGGAAAGGAACACACCGGATAACCCGTGTTGGCGGAGTATTGCTGCTATTTGCCTATTTTAGCTACCAGGGATGGGTTATCACTTCAGTACTCCATTAAGAGATATAAACTCATGCCCGAGAGAGTTTTGCACAGCTATTGAAAAATAGCCGCTATCGATCAGATTTCAAGAATCACTGTTTTATAATTTTCTAATTTACCATATCTCTGAATTGAATCAGTTACTTATAATAAACCATTAAATTAATGGTTTATTATGATTGTGCAGTAAACCCGGTGCTTCAGCACCTGGCAACATCACTTTTCCACAAAGTTAT
>JAYELV010000187.1:0-3415 GCA_034717755.1 Pseudomonadota bacterium
CAGAGCTGTTGGAACATTGAAGGCTGACAAGCTTATTTGGTTTTGGGCTGGCTCTCACTCAGATTACAACAAACTACTGAAACAAATGAAAAACGCTTAATACGACGTTCCACCGGATCCCAGTGCCACCGCGTATTTTTTAGTATAACCAGGTGTTATTGATGATTTGCCAATGACTGCAATGGAGCAATAGTTGTCATTGAACATGATCAACTTATGCGCCATCACTTTTTGTATCGTCCCCATCCAAATATTGAAACAATAAGGGAAGATGACGCCTCCCATCGGCGACTCGCTCGATGCGAATCGCTTGATCCGCGACACGGTAGAAGACATGGTAATGCTTAAATTTTTTACCAGTACGGTCTTGAGTCCCGCCACAAATTCAAAAGCAGGGGATGGAGCATTCCGGCCAATTTCTGAATTAGCGATCTAGGCAGATTTTGAAGAGTACAGTGAACGGTAGGTCAATACTCAAGGAGGCATTCAATTAGCAGTGCAACAATGGAGTGATAGCTAATTACTAACAATGTTAGAGTAACAATTAATTTTACATACTTATTTAATCTCCTAGAATCAATGTTAAGCGGTGCCTATGATTGGATCGCACACAATAGAAGCTAATCAGGAGATCACAATGAGTACCAAGGCAAAGTTAACCACTACAAATGGTTGTCCGGTTGCAGACAACCAGAACGTATTGACCGCCGGACAGCGTGGCCCCATGCTGTTACAGGATGTGTGGTTCCTTGAAAAACTGGCGCATTTCGACCGCGAGGTTATTCCCGAGCGCCGCATGCATGCCAAGGGTTCCGGGGCTTACGGTACCTTCACCGTTACCCATGACATCACACAGTATACGCAGGCGAAACTGTTCTCCGAGGTTGGCAAGAAGACGGAAGTCTTTGCACGTTTTTCAACGGTAGCCGGTGAGCGCGGTGCAGCAGATGCAGAAAGGGATATTCGAGGCTTTGCCCTCAAGTTCTACACCGAGGAGGGCAACTGGGACATGGTCGGCAACAACACGCCGGTCTTTTTCCTGCGCGACCCGCTAAAGTTCCCTGATCTGAACCATGCAGTAAAAAGGGATCCACGCACGAACATGCGCAGCGCGCAGAACAACTGGGATTTCTGGACCCTGCTGCCCGAAGCGCTTCACCAGATCACGATCCTCATGAGTGATCGCGGCAATCCGCGCAGCTATCGCCACATGCATGGATTTGGTAGCCACACATTCAGTTTCATCAATAGCGAGAATGAGCGCATGTGGGTCAAATTTCATTTCAAAAGCCAGCAGGGGATAGAGAACCTGACGGATGAAGAAGCGCAAGAGTTGGTTGGCAAGGATCGGGAGAGTCACCAGAAAGATTTGTACGAAAACATCGAGAATGGTGACTACCCGCGCTGGGATTTCAAGATACAGGTGATGCCTGAAAAGGATGCCGACTCTTATCGTGTTCATCCTTTTGATCTGACCAAGGTGTGGCCGCATAAGGACTACCCGCTGATCGATGTGGGGGTGCTGGAGCTCAACCGCAACCCTGACAATTACTTTGCCGAGGTAGAGCAGGCTGCCTTCAACCCCGGCAATATCGTTCCCGGCATTGGTTTTTCTCCAGACAAAATGCTGCAGGGCCGTCTGTTTTCCTATGGAGATGCCCAGCGCTATCGTCTGGGTGTCAACCATGCCCACATCCCTGTGAATGCACCCCGTTGCCCTTATCACAGTTTCCACCGGGACGGGGCAATGCGAGTGGATGGGAACTTTGGCAGCACCAGGGGGTACGAGCCCAACAGCCTCGATGAATGGCAGCAACAGTCTGACTATAAAGAGCCGCCGCTGGCCATCGATGGTGACGCCGATCACTGGAACTATCGTGAAGACGATGATGATTACTATACGCAGGCGGGTGACCTGTTCCGTCTCATGAACGCACAACAGCAGCAGCTGCTGTATGACAATACAGCCCGGTCAGTTGGTGGGGCTGATGCCGATGTGCAAAAACGTCATATCAGCAACTGCCTGAAAGCCGACCCTGCTTACGGCAAAGGCGTGGCCAAAGCCCTAAGTATAGAGCTGAATGATGTCGCAGGATAAAGAGCCATTATCCAGCAATGCCATGAACAGGCGGTAATTGCGAAACATCTCTTTACCGCCTGTACATGGTTGAGCAGCGAGTCATTCACTGTCAAGCTGAGCGAGTTCTACAATTCAGTGAATGATTGGGATTGGGTCCTTGAAAGGATGCACTGATGCAGGTCCTTCAAGCACTATAATTATGTATAGTTCGCGGTCGGCTCCACAAGAGTAGGTCGCGATAAGATACTGCAACTATACATAACTGGGAACTATGCATAAGTGTTATGTCCCGCGCTATCCTCACCACTCCGTGCTGACCTATTTGAGATAAGCGGTCCTGTTTGACTGCTCAACCCGTCCTTGAATCCATATTGTAATTCATGCCGATTGTGATCATAGTATCAGCACAGACTGTTTAGCAACGAACAATGCGCGGATTGCTCGAGAAGTTATAAGGCGCTGCTAGCTGGAAGCAGGCGGCAATATCGTCAACAAGGTGAAGAGGGAAACAGAGATCTCTTACCCCGGCAGGCTTCTGGCAACTTTTTGTGTCAGTTCCATCATGCGGTTGACATAGCCCCACTCGTTGTCGTACCAGGCGTAGATCTTGACCTGGGTGTCGTCGATCACCATGGTGGATAGCGCATCGACAATCGATGAGCGTGGATCATTGAGATAGTCGGCAGAAACCAGCGGCCGCTCCTCGTAGCCGAGGATACCATTCAGTTCACCTTCGGCGGCCTCTCTGAAATAGCTGTTGACCTCTTCCGCCGTCACCGGCCGTGACGCCTCGAAGACGAAATCGGTCAGAGATGCATTCAGCAGCGGTACGCGCACCGCGTGGCCGTTGAGCTTGCCGGTCAGTTCGGGGAATATGTTGGTAATTGCTTTCGCCGATCCCGTTGAGGTGGGGATCAGCGAGTTGCCGCAGGCGCGGGCGCGGCGCAGGTCCGGGTGGCCCTTGTCGACGATGGTCTGGGTGTTGGTGATGTCATGGATGGTCGTCATGCAGCCATGCTGAATGCCGATTTTTTCGTGCATCACCTTGACGACAGGGGCCAGGCAGTTGGTCGTGCAGGAGGCGGCGGTCAATAGATGATGGGTCGCGGGGGCATACTGATCATCATTGATACCGTAGACGATATTGAGCGCGCCTTCGGTGGGAGCGGCCACGATCACCTTTTTCACGCCCTGGTCAAAATAGGCGTTCAGCGTGTCAGGTTTTTTGTGATGTTTTCCGGTGGCCTCGATGACGATGTCGCACTCCGACCAGTCGCTATCCTTGATGGCGTTGTTCGATGAGTAGGCCAGGGTGCTGTCGTCGATATTGATGCT
>JAYELV010000188.1:0-3409 GCA_034717755.1 Pseudomonadota bacterium
GACCAAACCCTGGTGTCGGGATAATATCGGGCGGAGCTGTTGCGAAAGGCAGTGACCAGTTTTTCACCACGGCGATATTCAGGTCCCAGCTTGTCTGCTCGCTCCACAGGTGAGGCTTCGATGGCGCGAAAAATCTGCCCGCCCGGAGCAGGCTGTTCATCGAGCAGCGCCACCTCGACGCCGTGATCAGCGGCAACTGTTGCAGCAGCAAGACCGGCGGGTCCTGCGCCGATAATTACAAGCTGATAACTCTCCTTCACACGCCACTCCCATGCTGGCGTTCAATGCGCATGCCGTCACGCACCTGCACCATGCAGGCCTGTTGATTGGGAACTCCATCGATGATCATCAGGCAGTCGAAGCACACACCCATCATGCAGAAAGGTGCGCGTGGCTGTTGTTTGACCGGGGTGGTGCGGGTATAGCCGATATTTTCCGCCAGCACCGCGGCGGCAACGCTCTCTCCCTGAGGGACAATAACGCTGCGGCCGTTGATGACAACGGTGACAGTTGAAGGTTGTGATTCATCGAGCCGTTTGAACATAGGAGTTCGGCAACTCCCTCTCCTTTCGGGAGAGGGCTGGGGTGAGGGCGCTACAGCCGTACGCGGCTTAGTATATCAGCATGTTCAAATATCATGCATTGCTGCAGATCAAGTTCCGTGCCGATATGTGAAGATGTTGCACGATGATACATCGCCTGGGCGATTGCAACATCGATATAGGCGAGTCCCACGGCGTTGAAGTAGATGCGTTCACTCTCATTTTCCCGTCCCGGTTTGGAGCCGGAAACCAGTTCATGCAGATCTGCATGGATGTCAGCGCCTGAGAGCAGTCCTTCGGAATACATGCGGCTCAGCGTCTGGGTGCGGTGCGTGACTGTCTCCCAGTCATCGCAGACAATCTTGTCGCACTGCTGTGCAACGGCATATTCATCTTCCCAGCCGCCAATATGGCTGTAGAAGGCGCCCTCTTTCATCCATTCTGCTTTCAGCAGCGGGGCCTGGACGCAGGTCGCAGTGACAAGGATATCGGCTCCGTCCATGGCCGCCCGTCCATGGGTATCTGCGCCTACAAATTTCATATCAGGAAACAGCGGTGAAAGTTCATCGATAAACTGCTGCTCCTCCACCACAGTTTTAGCAGCCACGCGGCACTCCTTCAGAGAGGGTCGAACCACTTTCATCGACAGCAGGTGCATCTTCGCCTGTTCACCGGCGCCGATAAAGCCGATCACCTCGCTGTGCTTGCGCGACAGGTGCTTGGCCGCAATGGCCCCCATCGCAGCAACGCGCATATTGGACGCCAGGGTGCCATCCATGACAGCAATCGGAAAGCCCCGTTCTATCTCTGAAAGCACAAAGATGGCGGAGAGGTTCTGCACCTGATGACGGGAGGGGTTTTGGGGAAAGACCGAGACCCACTTGACGCCGCAAACCTGTTCATCGAGCAGCGTGGCAGGGAGGCAGTTGATGCGCTCCTGGGAGGAGTGACTGAAGATCTGCACAATTTTTTCCGGAAACAGGATGCGATCCTTTTCAAAGGCAATCATGGTTTTCTCGGCGACCTCGATCGCCATGCGAATATCGAAGCAGCCGCCCTCCAGCAGATCTTCCTGGGAGAGATAGGTGAAAGTGATTTGATGATTATTCATGGGGATAACGCTGGTTTATGTAACTTCTCAATACTCCCGTGCAATAGTTGAGTTCGCGCAGGATCAGGACCTGCCTTTCAGGGACGCGTGAATACATCCCTGTAAGCTCTGATAAAACATCCCTGTTTTATACAGCCCTGAAAAGCAAGTCCCAACCCTGCTTTTCTGCACGGAGTTCATTGAGAAGATACTGGTTTATAAAGTTTCGTGCGCACGGTTCAAGAGTGAAAGGTGACGTTTCTGATCACTGTATCCGGCAGGGCGTCAGGTATAGGAGCAATGTCGATGCGCAGTACATTGGTCAAGGGGATGACGGTAAGAATATTCTCTGACTCAAACATCAGATGGCCCGATTTCATGATATCGTCGAGGCGTCCGGAAATGGCGTGATCCGGCAGCTGGCGCTCGAATCCAAATGTCTGGGTTTCGCCGTTGACATAATAGATCGAGACATAGAGTTGGGGTTTTTCGTCTGCCACGTAGATTTTCTCCTGTTAGATGATCCGGCAAGGCCGAATGGGATTACTGAAAGTTTCAGCAGCATAGAATGTACAATACTCACGTCATTTTTTATAGAAGCTTCTATTTTCACTATGCAGAATTCAATGTTAACAAGAATCTTACCACTCGTGTTGTTCTTCACGGTATTAAACGGAGTTGCTACTGCCGACGCAGCCAAAAAACTCCCCGGCAAGGGGTTTGTCGATAGTGCCGTGTGCGCGGAGTGTCATGCTGCCGAGGCAGAGGCATGGAAGGGCTCACACCACGATCTGGCGATGCAGGTCGCCAATGAAGAGAGTGTGCTCGGGGATTTCAATAATGTCGAATTTTCGCATAATGGCGAAGTGACACGCTTTATTCGCAAAGCAGAAAAATATTACGTCAATACGCAGGGGCCGCAGGGAGAGCGGGCGGATTTTGAAGTCAAGTACACCTTTGGCTTCGATCCGCTGCAGCAGTACATGGTGGAACTCCCGAAAGGGAAGATTCAGACGCTGACAGTTGCCTGGGACAGCCGCCCCGAGGCAGATGGCGGGCAGCGCTGGTTTCAGCTGGTTCCTGAAGAGAAGACAAAGCCTGGAGATCCGCTTCACTGGACAGGCAGAGCCTACAACTGGAATAACCGCTGCGCCGAGTGCCACTCCACCGATCTGCAAAAAAATTATGATCCCAAGACAGAGACCTACAGCACAACCTGGAGTGAGATCAACGTCACCTGCCAGGCCTGTCACGGTCCGGGTGAGAAGCATGTGTCCTGGGCGCGCCAGGCGCAACAGGGAGAAGATCACTCGAAAGCCGATATGGGGCTGCTGGTGGATTACCGCAACAATGATGCCAATTACCAGGTGGAGAGTTGCGCACGCTGCCACTCGCGCCGCCACGCAGTGAGCGCCAGCGACAGCCACGGACGTCCTTTTCTGGATGACTTCATGCCGTCAACTCTGCTCCCCGGTCTCTACCATGCCGATGGACAGATCCTCGACGAAGTCTATGTCTATGGCTCCTTTCTGCAAAGTAAAATGCACCGGCAGGGAGTACGCTGCAGCGATTGCCATGATGCGCACAGCAACAAGCTCAAGTTGCAGGGCAATGCGCTGTGCGTGCAGTGCCATTCACCCGCACCGCGTTCTGATTTCCCGACGTTGCAGGCAAACAACTATGACTCGCCGCAGCACCATTTCCACAAGCAGCCGGGTGAAGCAACGCTCTGTGTCAGCTGTCATATGCCTGCGACAACCTACATGGAGGTCGACCC
>JAYELV010000189.1:0-8126 GCA_034717755.1 Pseudomonadota bacterium
CCGAATCCATCGGGGAACTCAACAAATGAACAACCATGCACGCACCCTGATGCTGTTCGGCGCTGTCAACGGATTATTGTACGTCGCACTGTCGGCCTTCGCCGCACATGGATTGAAAAACAGCATCTCTCCGGAACAGCTCGGCTGGTTCAAGACCGCAGCCAGCTACCAGGGATTCCATGCATTGGCGCTGCTTGCCTGCGGCATTTTGATGCAGTTGAATGAGAGACGCAGTTTCTATATCTCGGGAATCCTGATGCTGCTGGGAATCATCATTTTCAGCGGCTCGCTCTACGCCATGGCGCTGGGAGCGCCAAGATGGTTTGGAGCAATTACCCCCATTGGAGGAGTCAGCCTGATTGCGGGGTGGGCTTTTATGATCGTAGGTCTACTGCAAAAAGAGACCGCATAACTACTACTCTCTGCGCCTGCTCACAGAGAGATCATATTTCCACGCAATCCAGGCGCCGGCGAAGCCACCCAGCGTATTCATGATGAGATCCTCGATGGCGGGGAAACGACCCGCCAGAAACAGCAACTGGCTGACTTCAAAAGTTGCACTGAGTGCCGCAGCAAGCAGAGTCGCCAGGAGCATCCCGGACCCGGGTCTGCGCAACATGCCCAGCAGCCAGCCAAACGGGATGAAACCAACGAAATTGACTACCCAGTCCATGATGCTGCTATTCGTGAAACGGCGATTGACAAAGGGCACGAATGACAACTCCCTGGCTGCCGCCACCCGATAGCTCGACTCGATCTGCAATGCGCCGGGGAGCAGGTAATCGTATGATCGATCACCGACACGCACTACCGCCTTGCGTATCTCGCCCAGCCAGGGGCGGCGACCGGAGAACTCATTACCCAGCGCCAGTCGATAGCTCGAGTCCCATAAATCAAACGGATGGTCCTGCACGAGATCTATCAGTAACGAATCGTCACCTGCGTGAATCACGAGGGTACTGGCATTGATGAGAATCTCTATGTGACGCCATCCAGGGTTAGAAAACACCTTATCGATCCAGTAATCCGGAGTTCCATTGAGCGAGCTCCGCCGGGTGCGCACCCGGACAATGAGGCTGCCGCCTTGCTGACCCACTGTGATATTGCGCAGCGAATGGTTCGCTGACAGCGTGAAGATTCGCGCCGGTCCATATTGCTGCGTTTTTGAAGCGCGCACCTCAAGCGACAACTGAAAGTCGGCGATGGCAATGGCTTGATTCAACCAGGAGGGTGGCGACTCAGTATAGGCAAAACCCGGAGCATGTAATTGCAGCACCTTTTCGGCAGTCAATTCGGCTCCATTGGGCTGATTACCGGGTGTCTCCGGCGCCAGTTTGAATGGAAAAAAAGCGACAAAGCAATAGAGGATAATCAGCAAGAACAGGGAGAGTAGATAGATACGGCGGGACGCCCGGGTATTTTTACTCATCGGCTTCGATACTCGCACCACAGGAAATTAGGGGAAAGGGGGCGGTGACAAATAGTTCTCATTTGTAACCGACCCCTTTATTGCGGATAAGAAACCGGCCCGTTATGGGAATAGAGTACAAATAGTTTGAGTGATTGAAATGGAGATGAACAGGAGGCTATGTATCACTCATGGAAAATCACCGGGTGAGCACCAGGGAAGAGGGTAGATAGCTGTGTGCATCCGTGTTCATCTGTGGTTAAAAGAATCCCTTAAAGCTTCATCAGGCCAAACACCAGCACCGGGAAGAGTCCCAGCAGCAGTATCGCCATACCATTGACTGCCAGCATGGTTTGGGCTGCACCGCCGACGACGACCGGCTCATCATCAATGGGTTTGTCGAAGTACATGAACTTGACGACGCGGATGTAGTAGAAGGCGCCGATGATGGAGAAGAAGACCGCGATTACTGCCAGCCACCACAGGTCGATGGAGACCACCGCCTCGAGGACGAACAGCTTGGCCCAGAAGCCGACAGTCGGCGGCACTCCGGCCATGGAGAACATGATCAGCAGCATGGTGACTGCCAGCCACGGATGACGGTCATTCAGGCCTTTGAGCTGATGCAACTGGTCGACCACGACCCCCTTGCGGTCCAGTGCAATGAGGATACCGAAAGCACCGACAGCCATGAGCGCATAGACGACTGCATAGAACATCGCCGCCCGGTAGCCCTCGTCCGTTCCTGACAGGATGCCGAGAAAGATGAAACCGACGTGCGAAATGGTCGAATAAGCCAGCATGCGCTTGATGTTCTGCTGCGCGATGGCGACGACATTTCCCAGCGCCATGGAGAGAATCGCGAGGATCACCAGCATCATATACCAGTCCTGGTGCAGGCTTTCCATCGCACCGGCCAGCACACGCAGGGCAATGGCGACAGCTGCTATCTTCGGCAGCGAGCCAATCAGCAGGGTCACCGGAGTGGATGAGCCCTGATAGACATCCGGCATCCACATGTGAAAAGGCACTGCGCCAAACTTGAAGGCGATACCGATGACGACAAATACCAGGCCAAAGACAAAGATCGTATTATCGCCAGCATTATCAGCAGCGATTTGCTGCATGATGCCGGGGAAATCGATCTTGCCGGTGGCGCCATAGATCATGGAGATGCCGTACAGCAGCAGACCAGAGGCCAGCGCCCCCAGCACAAAATACTTCATCGCCGCCTCTGCACCCTTTGATGAGTCGCGGCAATAGGCGACCAGCGCATACAGGCACAGGGTCAGCAGCTCCAGCCCCAGGTAGAGCGCAATAAATCCATTGGCGGAGATCATGATCATCATGCCGAGTATCGCAAACAGGCCCAGCGTCAGATATTCACTGCGCCACTCATCCATTTTAAGCAGCCCTTCCCGTGCATAGATGAACAGCGGGATCGCAATCAGCAACAGCGCGCCCTTGAGGCTGTCTCCCATGGCGTCACGCACGTAGTTGCCGCCGAGAAGAATCTCTTCGCTGCCGCCGCTGACATGGATCGTTGCAGCAAATGCCGCCAGCAACGTTCCCAGTGTCAGCGCATAAGGCCACATGCGGTCACTGTCACGCACCATCAGGTCGACCAGCAGCACCAGCAAAGCACCGCTCATCAGTACGATTTCCGGCAGTATCGTCATCAATTGTGAGTTGTCAAATTCCATCAGCACAGCCTTACAGTTTAGTCACGGCGAGGTGTTCAACCAGATTTTTGATACTGGCGTCCATCACTTCGATCAGCGGCGCGGGCCACAACCCCAGCACCAGCACCATGACGGCGAGTGAACCCAGCACCAAAGCCTCGCGTGCATTGATGTCAGTGAGGCCTGCTACGCTCTCTTTGGTGACATCGCCAAACACCACGCGCTTGACCATCCACAAGGTGTAGGCTGCGCCGATGATCAGCGTGATCGCGGCAAGAAAGGCGAACCAGAAATTGGCGCGGAAACTGGCCAGGATCACCATGAATTCACCGACGAAGCCGGAGGTTCCCGGCAGCCCGGCGTTGGACATCGCGAAAAAGACCATGAATGCGGCAAACCACGGCATGACATTGACGACACCGCCATAGTCGCTGATTTCGCGTGAGTGCATACGGTCGTAGAGCACACCGACACAGAGGAACATCGCGGCGGAGATAAAACCGTGGGAGATCATCTGCACCATGCCCCCCTCCATGCCGAGAATCGCACCGGTTTCGGCGTTCTCATTGGAGGCGATCATGAAGACGATAAAGAAGCCCAGGGTGACGAAGCCCATGTGCGAGATCGACGAGTAGGCGATCAGCTTTTTCATATCGCTTTGCACCAGCGCCACGTAGCCGATATAGACCACCGCGATGAGTGACAGCGTGATGACGAAGAGATCCAGCTGATGACTGGCATCCGGCGTGATCGGCATGCTGAAACGCAGAAAGCCGTAGCCGCCGATTTTCAGCATGATTGCCGCCAGGATCACAGAACCGCCGGTGGGCGCTTCGACGTGCGCATCCGGCAGCCAGGTATGCACCGGAAACATCGGCACCTTGACGGCGAAGGCGACAAAGAAGGCGAGGAAAATCAGAATCTGCTCGGTCAGCCCCAGTTTCAGCGTATGGTAGTCGAGTATTCCCATGCTGCCCGATTGAAAATAGAGGTAGATCAGGGCGACCAGCATGAACACCGAGCCGAAGAAGGTGTAGAGAAAAAACTTGATGGTCGCATAGACGCGGTTAGGTCCGCCCCACACGCCGATGATGAGGAACATCGGCAGCAGCATCGCCTCCCAGAAGACATAGAAGAGCATCGAATCCAGCGCCGCGAAGACGCCGACCATGACGCCTTCCATGATCAAAAATGACGCCATGTAGGATGATGGCTTGTACTGAATCACCTCCCAGCCGGCGATCACCACCAGGATGGTGACGAAGGTGGTCAACAGGATCAGCGGCATGGAGATGCCGTCGATGCCGAGATGGTAGTTGATGTGATACGCCGGAATCCAGGCCGCCTTCTCGACGAACTGCATCTCGGCGGTGCTGCTGTCAAATCCCGTCCACAGCAGAATACTCAACACAAAAGTCGCAACCGCAACAAACAGTGCCAGCCAACGTGACACATTGGGAGCCTTGTCTCCACTGCCGAGCACCAGCAGGCCACCGATAATCGGCAGCCAGATAACGATGCTCAGAATTGGCAAATCAGCACTCATGCCCTACCCTTTTCTTAAATTTAAAAAATCACTTGCTATTCAACAAGATGAAAACTCGTAACGTCTCAACTAGCACGCACATCGTTCGAATCCTTGCAGGGTTGGGATCTGCTTTTCAGGGACGCGTGAATACATCCCTGTAAGCTCTGATAAAACATCCCTGTTTTATACAGCCCTGAAAAGCAAATCCCAACCCTGCTTCCCTGCACGAAACCGTAGTGAATTAGCGCAGCGTCACCCTACATATTTATCTAAAAACAAACCAGCCGACCAGTCCCAGCAGGCCAAGAATCATCGCGATTGCATAGGTATTGAGCAGTCCATTCTGCAGGCGTCGCATTACACCGGCGAGCGCTCCTACACTATGGGCCGAGCCGTTGACCACCACACCATCGATCAGAAACTGGTCGCCGCCCTTCCACATAACCTTGCCCAGCAATACGCTGCCATTGGCGAAGAGAGTCTGGAAGATCTCGTCCATCCAGTATTTTTTATCCAGCATGGTATAGAGCCAGTCAAAGCGCACCCGCAGGTCGAAGGCCCATTTGGGCTTCAGCAGGAACAGCACGAATGCGACCAGCAGACCCGACATAGCCAGAATGAACGGCAGCCCCTGTACACCATGTTTGACGAACTCAAGCGGACCATGGAAGTGCTCCCCGAGTTGCGCCAGCACATCGTTCTGCGGTGCAACATAGAGAACGCCCCTGAAGAAGTCACCGAACAGCATCGGGCCGATGGTGTACCAGCCAATAAAGACAGAGGGGATCGCCAGCAGCACCAGCGGCACGGTAATCACCCAGGGCGACTCGTGCAGATGCGCTTTGGCGTGCTCGTCACGCGGCCCTTTGCCATGGAACACCAGGAAGTACATACGGAAGCTGTAGAGCGCGGTGACAAAAACACCTGCAACCAGCAGCCAGTGAGCGTAGTGTGCGCCGAAGCGATCCGCATGCCCAACCGCCTCGATAATGGCGTCCTTGGAGAAGAACCCGGAAAAGAAGGGAAAACCGATCAGAGCCAGGGTGCCCAGCAACGAGGTAATCCAGGTGATCTTCATGTATTTGCGGATGCCGCCCATGTTGCGGATATCCTGGTCATGGTGCATACCGATAATGACGGAGCCGGCGGCAAGGAACAGCAGCGCCTTGAAGAAGGCATGCGTCATGAGGTGAAACAGGCCTGCGGCATAGGCGGATGCGCCCAGTGCGGCAATCATGTAACCGAGCTGTGACAGCGTCGAGTAGGCGACGACGCGCTTGATGTCGTTCTGCACGATGCCGATCAGGCCGGTAAAAAAAGCGGTGGTGGCGCCGATAATCAACACAAAACTGAGCGCCGTCTCACTGAGTTCAAACAGCGGCGACATCCTCGACACCATGAAGATACCGGCCGTGACCATGGTTGCAGCGTGAATCAGCGCCGAGATCGGTGTCGGGCCTTCCATCGAATCGGGGAGCCAGATATGCAGCGGCATCTGCGCAGATTTTCCCATGGCGCCGATGAACAACAATACGCAGATCACCGTCATCAGCGACCAGCTGGTATCGCCCCAGATCTGAATCTGCGTATCCGCCATGGAGCCTGCCTTGCTGAACACCTCTGCATAATCGAGGCTGTTGAAGTACATGGCGATGGCGGCAATGCCGAGGATGAAACCGAAATCACCAACCCGGTTGACCAGAAAAGCCTTCATATTGGCAAAGATGGCCGACTCTTTCTTGAAGTAGAAGCCGATCAGCAGGTAGGAGACCAGCCCCACTGCTTCCCAGCCGAAGAACAGCTGCAGGAAGTTATTTGCCGACACCAGCATCAGCATCGAGAAGGTAAACAGGGCAATATAGCTGAAGAAGCGTTCGTAGCCCTCCTCATCATGCATATAGCCAACCGTGTAGATATGCACCATCAGCGAGACGAAAGTCACTACCGCCATCATCATCGCGGTGAGGTTGTCGATCAAAAAGCCGATCTCGAAGCGCAAACCGTCGCTCACCATCCAGGTATAAACCGCTTCGTTGTAGATTGGCTGCCCATCGACAACATAGAGTTTCAACACATACAGGGAGAGCGCAAAGGAGATGCCGACACCGATGATGGTCACCCAGTGCGCGCCGGAGCGTCCCACCTGGTTGCGCCACAAACCGGCGACAACAGCGCCGAAAAGCGGCGCCAGGACGAGTGTCAGTAGAATCGCTTGCATCGTCTCAACCCTTCAGCAAATCCAGATCCTGAACATTGATGGTATTTCGATTGCGAAACAACACCACCAGGATCGCCAGACCAATAGCCGCCTCGGCAGCCGCTACGGTGAGGATAAAAAAGACAAACACCTGCCCCGTCATATCATTGAGATAGGCGGAGAAGGCGACAAAGTTGATATTCACCGCCAGCAGCATCAGCTCGATGCACATCAGCAGCACGATGACGCTCTTGCGATTGATAAAAATGCCGACCACACTCAGAGAAAACAGGATTGCGCCAACAATGAGATAATCCGATAAAGCTATCACTTTTCCGACTCCATTTTGACAACCCGCAGCCGATCCGCCTTCTTCGCAGCAAGCTGTTTCGAGATGTCGTTATATTTTCTGTCCGGCCTGCGGCGCAGCGTCAGGCTGATGGCGGCAATGATCGCCACCAGTAGAATCACCGCAGCAATTTCAAACGGGTAGAGATAGTCAGTGTAGAGCAGCATGCCAAGGGCTTCGGTGTTGCTGAAATCCGCAGCATGTTTTGCAGGTGCAGCATACTTATCCAGGCCAAAATAGCTTGGCCCGACGACCATCAGCATCTCGATGACCATCACTGCGCCAACCAGCAGCCCCAGCGGCAGGTTGCGCATGAAACCGGCGCGCTTCTCTGCGACATCCACATCCAGCATCATCACCACGAACAGGAACAGCACCATGACCGCACCGACGTACACAAGCACCAGCACCAGCGCCAGAAATTCGGCCTGCAGCAGCATCCACAATCCAGCCGCATTGAAAAACGCCAGCACCAGAAACAGCACCGCATGCACCGGGTTGCGGCGTGTAATCACCATGGTGGCGGCAAACACCAGCACCAGGGAAAAAAGATAGAAGACGAATTTCTCAAAGCTCATCATTTATTACCCTGGCGACTGTCAGTGTGTACTCTAGCCGGTTGACAGTGATAGGAGCTGCGACCGTATGCGGCCATGGATGGCCGCATCGAGCGTACATGGATGTATTCACAGCGTGTCGCAGGTTCTGTCACTGTCAACGGGCCTCTCAACAAGTCCAGGCATTGTTTGATGACCTGCAGAGTCGGGATCAGCCTTTCAGCGCCGCTGTGAATACGTCCCTGTACGCTCTGATAAAACATCCCTGTTTTATACAGCCCTGAAAGGCAAATCCCAACCCTGCCTCCATGCACGATGTTATTGAGATGGCGCGTTCCAGACATTTTTTCGTTACATAGCTTCATCTGAACTTCGCCTGCGCTGCACGATCAGCGGCGATCTGCT